>JAPOIJ010000289.1 GCA_029979005.1 Planctomycetota bacterium
GCCTGCCTCTAAAAATCAACTGTGTTATTCGGTTTATGGCAAAAGGCATTTTATCGATGGAATTAAAATTGAAGATCTTAATTCTAATTTTTTGCGTTTGAGTTCGGGTGAAAGTCAAATCAATTTAGACCCCAACAGCTTACCTCTAATCGACGGCGTATTTGGTGAGTACTGGGAGTGGACGAGTGATCGCACTATCAAATCACCACGGACCGACGGAATTGTGAGTTATAAAGAGCGTGTTGAAACCCCGTATGAGGCTAGTTATCAAATAATGAGTGGAGGGCAAACTGATATTTTTGTTCACCGTTCAAGTATGGCCGCGGGAATGAATGACTTTTATTACGATAGTGACAATCTTCAATCAACGTTGGAAGAAGACGGCCAGACGGCTTATCTTTATCCGATTGTTTGTGAGCGTCCAGGTTGGGTTTCTTATCGGTATCGGTTTCCCAAGGGAATTCTCAACGCTTCTATTGGAAATTGCATAGACCTCCTGCGGGAAGATAGCAGGGGCGGCATTGAAATTCGTTTTCGAAAATCAGAGACGGATTCCAAACTAGACGATTGCAAGTGGGTTCAGGTTTTTGATGGTACATTCGAGGGCACTCAGTCGGCCTCGCTCGATGCATTACATCCTTGGCGATTTGATGTTAGCGAGTTGCTTAAAGGTGCAATTGAGGTAGAGGTAAAGTATTGGGTGGAATCACCGGATGATTCAACTTTTTATGAGCAAATTGCTCGAACCATTGACACGCATAGTAGGTTAAAACGACCGATGGAATTTGTTGCTACTTCTGGTGCTCGCCTTGAGTCAATGCGGCAGTATTCTACTGTGCCAGCTTCTTTTCAGCATCCTTTTCTCTCATTCCGAGTCATGGCAAAAGTTATTGAACAGAATCAGGATTGAACTCGAAGTTTTCGGGTGTCTCGGTACCACAGGCTGATGAAGATTGGCACCAACACAATGATTGCCCATTGGTAAGCGGAGAGTCCTCCAGCCCAATCGATTTCAGGTCGCAAGAATTCAGTGAGGAAGCGGAAGCCGAAATAGGCCAGAAAATAGACCTTGATGAGCTGACCCCTAAGAATGCCATTTTTCAGCATCCAGAACAGTAATCCGGCCATTAACAAATGGAACGCCGCCTCGTAAAGCTGATTGGGATGGCGGCTAAGTTGGTCAACGGTAGGGAATACCACTCCCCATGGAAGCTTGGTTTCAACGCCGTAGCAACAGCCACCATAAAAACACCCGAGTCGTCCTACGCCAATGGCAACGGCGACCGGGACAGCGAACGAATCGCCTGTCTTGGTTTTAACACCGCGAAACCATTTGCCTAATTCGACGCCAAGGTACCCGCCGACCAGGCCAAGCAAAACTGTTTTTCCACTAAACAAAAGAGAGCCAGCGTTGTGAAGCACATCTGTTGATAGAAGGACGAACGGTAATTTGGCAAAAATAATTGCCGAACAGAAACCCGATAACAAAATAAAGGTTCTATCAGCCGTCGAAAGCTTAATTCGTTCCGCTGTATATTTTGAGGTGTATTTGGTCGCAAATGCACCAGCGATGCAGCCAAGTAATGTAAACAGTGGATAGTACATCGTTGATTCTTATGAATGCATCTGCATGTTATTTATTGGCAAGCAAAAGTAATTTTGGATAGGCCGTCTGTCGAACCTAATTTGAAATTGTTTCAATCATTGTGTGCTAACTGAGCAGTGGCTGTTTCGGTAAGTTTAGGAAGCGGTACATGCCCGTTGCGATAAAGGACGTTATATGCTGAAAAAGGCACTAAATGGCCTGATGGCAATATGTGATGAACACACGATTTCATCAATTGACGGATATCAAAATTATAGGCGTCCATAAAAGATGTCGTTGTGATTCGGAGCATGTGTTCTGGCTCCAATTCCAACTTTAGTGCACTGTCAAGGAAGTCTTTTGCCAGTGAGACGGTGCGGGATGTGGATTTTTTAATCTGCGCCGATGAATTTTCAATCTGGAATTGTTGAGCAAAGATTTCCAAAGCGCTGTCGATCTGCGGTGGTGTGGCATTTGCTAATCCGCAACCAAAAGATTCCAAAACGGTTGAAATCAATTCCTTAGCTCTGGGCCGGTCGAATGTAATGCGGCCAGATAGCAAATCGATGTGTTTTTCAATGTCGATGAAACGGGCAAGGGGGATAAACTCTAAGTTGGGCCTAAATCGTCGAAAGGTATAGGCTAGGGAATGTCCGTTGGGATGTGCGCAAGGAAGTGGAGAGAAATCAGAAGCTTTCCAAATTCCGTCTGTTTGTTTTTCAAGGCCATGGAGAATGTCGGGAAATGTAATTCGCTGCTCGAGTTCTTTCGGTAAGAAATAACGTCCCGTGTATGTGGTTGGCTGGAAACTCACACCCGTGATCCACGGTCGCTCGATGGCAAACTGAGTAATTGCTCCAATTTCGTGTTCGTTGACGCCTGCCTGCAAAGTGCAAACGAGTGTGGTGCGAATTCCCAGTTCACCCAGTCGTTCGATCGCCCTGAGTTTAGTTTCGACAAGTGAAAGTCCCCGGAGGGACTCAGTGTGAAGGTCTTCGAACGAGTCAAACTGGAAATAGACTTCGATTCTTCCGAAGTGGGAGGCCAATAGTTCCGTAAATGCTGGATCTTTCGCGATTCGTAAACCGTTGGTGTTCACCATGATGATGTCGATAGGTTGATCGCAAGCGTATTGAAGGATTGCTTCGAAGTCTGGGTGAATGGTCGGTTCGCCACCCGAAAGCTGTAATATCTCTGGTTGCGTTTCCACCTCAACGAAACGGTCGATCGCCGTTTTGCATTCTTCAAGGGTTAAGTGGTTTCCTCCGGGGCCACTTTCTGCGAAACAGATCGGGCATTCAAGGTTGCAGTGGGATGTGATCTCGAGCAAGCCAATGCAGCTATGCTGTTCATGTTCGCTACACAGTCCGCAGTCGTAAGGGCACCCCGTTTTAGGTTCTGTCCCAAACTTGGTGGGTTGTTTTCCTGGTAGTGTAAACTCGTTTCGATCAAAAAGCGCCGCGTCGCTACAGACAAAGTCATCTCGGAATCCATGCTCCGAACAGAACTTGCGAAAATATACACGATTATTCTTTGTAATGATTTTTGCATCAACAACCGCTAGACATTGAGGGCAAAGGCTCTTGGTTGTTCCGAGGAAATTGTGCTCACGGTATTGATGCATGTGTATCGCTATTAAATTACCTTATAGGGATGGCAAAGCAGTATATTAAAATTCAGTCACTTGAATTTGGAAATCGCTTTGCCGCCATAGAAGAGAGTTCCAATAAACGCTAGAAGACCGGCCGCGGTCGATAGCAAAAGAAGCACGTTCAAGCCTCCGACGGTATTCAAGCCTCCGCCGGTA
>JAPOIJ010000189.1 GCA_029979005.1 Planctomycetota bacterium
CCGGACAGCTCATGATGAACACCGGCTCGCCGCTCTTCGGTCGGCCAAGCGTGGGGTCGTGGCTCGCTTACGGGCTGGGGAGCGAATCAAAGAATCTGCCCTCCTACGTGGTACTGACCGCCGGCCGCGGCTCAAGCGGCGGTGCCTCACTTTGGTCCAGCGGCTTCCTGCCCTCCAACTATCAGGGCGTGCTGTTCCGCAACCAGGGCGACCCGGTGCTGAACCTCGGCAACCCTCCAGGCATTACCCGCGAGATGCAACATTACGGACTGGATGCCATCAACGACCTGAACCGCATGCGGCACTCCGCCGTGGGCGACCCCGAGATCGCCAGCCGCATCGCCAGCTACGAGCTGGCTTTTCGCATGCAGACTGCCGCCCCGGAGTTGATGGATCTTTCCGGCGAAAACCAGGCTACGCTCGACCTCTACGGCGCCGAGCGCAAGGACACCCTCTCCCCCGGTCGGGGCGGGCCAGCGGGACAATTCACCAAGTTCGCGCGAAACTGTATCCTCGCACGCCGACTCGTCGAACGCGGGGTGCGCTTCGTGAACCTGTATCACGCCTCGTGGGATCACCACAGCAACCTCGACAACGAA
Source organism: Planctomycetota bacterium (assembly GCA_029979005.1). GTDB lineage: Bacteria > Planctomycetota > Planctomycetia > Pirellulales > Pirellulaceae > Mariniblastus. Next base: position 600 of record JAPOIJ010000189.1, read on the forward strand.
CTTTCCTACAACGCCACCATGGCCGATCAGCCTGTGGCTGCGTTGATCAAGGACTTAAAACAACGCGGCCTGCTTGACGAGACGCTTGTGATTTGGGGAGCCGAGTTTGGCCGGACTCCGCTTGGAGAAAACCGCGGTGGCAACAAGATGAACACCGGGCGCGACCACCATCCGTTTGCCTTCTCCATGTTCATGGCCGGCGGTGGCATCAAGGGCGGACAAGTCTACGGAAAATCAGACGAAATCGGCTGGGGCATCGACGAAAACCCGGTACACGTCAACGACTTTCACGCCACCCTGCTCAACCAGTTCGGCATCGAGCACACCAAGCTGACCTATCGATTCCAGGGACGCGACTTCCGACTGACCGATGTCGGCGGCAACCTGATCCAGCCCCTCATTAGTTAGCGCTTGGCCAAGCGCTGTTTGGTTGGCGAAGGTCCGACTGCTATCGTCTGGTAAAGAAGTCTGACGACACGATCTCCAACAAAAGGTCTCGCAGTTTGAAGTTCGTTTTAGCGGACTGCTCGTAGAGCTGTTCAATATGCTCACGATCGAGAAAGTTGAGCTCACGAGCCATTGCATAGGACAACATGTTCTCCAAGAACGACTTGAAAAACCTCTCTTTGTCTTGCATTAGAATTGTCTTCAGGCCCTGGGGACCTTCAAAGGCCCGGCCGTCTAGATGAACGGTTCTCGCATCCACTGGAAAACGTCCGCCCTTCTTGTTGGCCGTTGGGGCATAGTTGCTCACGTCAGTGTATTGGTCCCGCCAGCGTCCTATCACGTCAAAGTTTTCAAGGGCGATTCCAAGGGGATCCATTTTCTTGTGACAAATATTACAACTGGCATCCTCTCGATGTGCATCGATCGTTTCTTTAATGGTCTCCGTTTTCGTAGGGGGGCTGAGTGCAGAGATCTCAAGTTCCGCCGGCGTCTCCAGATGATCTCCATAAAAACTCTTCAATACCCAGGCCCCGCGATAAAACGGGTTGGTATATTCCCCGTTGTTGGTCGTCATCAGCATGAATCCTGCCTGTGAAAGCAGCCCCCCGCGATAGCGGTTTTTTTCGCCCAGCATCACTTTAGAGAACTCTGATGTGATCTCTTTGGGTCTATAATCTTTTGGTGATATTTTACTTGCACCAGGTCTTTTACTCGGCGTCGCGACCGGATGTCCATCAATCCGATAAATGTAGTTAAGCTCCGGCGTGATCATCACGAAATCAGAGTCGATAAAATTCTCCAAGCTCAAATTGTTCGACAGTACTTCCTTGAAGAATTCAACTGGTTCTTCCTTGATCTGATCGCGGACAAGGTCGAATTCATCAACAGTGAAAATGCTTATGTCGGGTTCGATGATCTTAAGTTTTTCAAGATCGAGCCATTGGTGAACATAGTCTTTGACGAAGCGATCTGTTCTTTCGGCCTGTAACATTCGGTGCGTCTGCTCACGACGGACTATGGGATCCTTCAGCTTACCCTGACTGGCCAGTTCGAAAAGAATCTCGTCGGGCAGGGAATTCCACAGGAAATACGACATACGTGCGGCGATCGCGTAATTATCCAAAGGCCCTGATTCACCTTCCTGCTTAAACAGGAACTTCGGGGAACATAACATCCCGCGAATACCCGCCTGCAGACCTGAGAAAATGCTTCGGCCTTGAGCAAACTCTCTCTCGGCAAGCTTATAGAATTGCTGCATCTCAGAGTCAGAGACCGGGCCGCGAAACAGGTTCCGTGCAAGCCTATTCAAAATGGCCTGACATTCCTCATAGCCAGCAGATGCGTCTATGTCTTTGCAGTAGGTTCTATAAAAGTATGACTCTGGTGGCCATGACTCGTGAACTGGTCCCGTAACGGTCGCCGTCTCTATACAGAACATCCGTTGCCCACCTCCCCCTTTAACCGAATTGCATCTGAGTACAATCGTGTCATCAGACGACAGTTGTGTCGTGAACCCGATGCTAGGGTCGAATTCCTTCCAAGCAGCATTTTTGGGAATCACAGTTACGATGCTTTGTCCTACTCCAGTGTTTTTACGAAGGAAATAGCTCATCGAGTGGCCGTTTGTAGGTGTCGCGCTGGTTTTAATCTCTGAAACGTCCGTGACAGCAGGCAATCTTTCTTCAGCCCGGTTTCCTGCAACATAATTAGCCTTGATGTAGAATCCCTTTGGAACAATTCGATAAACACCACTCGTTTTGACCGATGGATTGATTTTTATTTGGATGGACTGAGTCGCGAAAACCAGGGGTCGTGAAGCCAGGGACAGCGACGGGGCAAACCCATTGGTATTGTCCTTGTGGCTGTGCGTATCTATATCTGTGTTTTTCGTTGAATAGACAACAACATGTGGGGCAGGTTTGTCGCTGACAACACTTTCGGCGATGAGGTTCGCAATGGTGAAGTACGACTCCATATCGAAGACCGACATGTGAAGGTTATCAGCGTTGTTATTAAAGCCAGCTTCGATGTTGTCCAGTGGCAGCCGGTCGAGCAGTGAGAAGTCGCTTCCAAAGACATCATTTACCGTGTTTTGATACTCGACTCGACTCAAGCGTTTCAGCATTCCTGGTTTTTGCTTTTCCACGAGGAGGCGCAGTTGGTTGCGTAATACCTTCTGCAAAGCTTTGAGTTGATCAGGTTCTGGTAATCTCGGCGCATCCTCCGGCGGCATTTCGCCAGATTCGATTGCCGTATGGATATCATTCAACAGACTTGGGGCGTTCCATTTCTGCACGTCAATCTGATCCAGACGGATGTCACCCTTACTCTTTTCCATTCCGTGACAGGAAATGCAAAACGAATCGAAGAATTGCTGCGATTGCAGCCGATCATCTGCAATGTTGCTCGAAGCGTGGACATCGACAACCAGCAGCAGAAACGCTGTAAAAACCGTGATTCTGTGATCCACCATTATATCACAAATCAATGATCTTCTTACTGTTGCCGAACCGGTCTTTTTCGATTCCAAATTGCCGAAGAATTGAGAGGTAGATATCGCAAGTCGTCTCGCCTTTGCGAACGATATGGCCACCGTGATTTGCGAACTTTCCGCCCGCAACGAATACCGGTATTTCGCTCCCGTTGTGAGGCCCTCTTTTCTGGCTCACGCTGTTGTTTCCTGTGGAGACGGTGATCGTCTCATCCATCAGCGTGCCTCCGGATTCGACTTTCGTGCTGGAGAGCTTGTCGTAGAAGTTTGCCATTAGTGAATAGAACGATGAGTCATATTTCGTCAGACTAGTGCGTGCATCCTCGGATTTGGTTACGTTGTGTGTCGTGAGGTGATGATCATTGTCGAGTCCTGTCATGTAGAAATTGACCACACGTGTGACGTCGAACTTAAAGGCCTTGTAAATCATGTCGAACGCAATTCCACGTTGAATCTGACGTGGGTTTGTCAGGAATCTTTGTTTGTCAATTTCGGTTGCGAGGAATCCATTTTCAAATGAAGGGGCGACAGGGAATTCGACATCCTGGCGAGATCGATTGAGCCACTCGATGGATTTGTTGAGTTCCAGCTCCGATTCACGTAATGCCGCGAAATACTCTTCCAATCTCTGCTTGTCCCGGCCCGAGACTCGTTTCATTAGTGCTTTCGCCTCCTCAAGCGAACCGTCAAGAACGCTCTTCTTATTCGCCAGTAGTCGCGCCTCCGTCTTCCTGTCAGTCTTTGCGAAGAGAGTTTCAAACAGCACCCTCGTCGATTGAATTGGCGAAACAGGCAGTCTGTTACGCCAGGAAGCAACGATGTGGTGATGAGCATGGCTGATGAAAGTAACCACGTTCCTGACGCGGGTTAAATGTCCAACTTTGTCCGCTACAAGTTGGTCGAGAGAGTCCGGATTCGTCGTGGTGTTTCCGACAAAGCACTTGTGGTCATTTTCATGGTTCCCTCCAAACTTCATTTTCGAATAGAGCGTGAAGTTTTCTCTATGTTTTTTAAGAGGCTCCATGTGGTCGCTGAATCCGTAGTCCACACCATCGGCCTGCGGCAGGGCGTCGGTGAACAAGCCGTAACCCATGCTAACACAGAAAAGCCGTTTGACATCAGCTTGGACATGGGCAGATCGATTCTCACCGAAACTCTCAAGAGACGGCAGGAAAAGTACGCAGCCAGCTGTTTTCAACATATCGCGACGTTTCATAATACTATTGCTAGGAATTTACTTTTGGTGGGAGGACCTTGAATCCCCCCCTTGAAAAATAGGGAAAGCGATGCGCCTGGGCAAGGGGAGAATGGGCACCTACCTTCGTTAATGCTCAAAATTACTTCTTATTCTCTTTGGCTAATATCTCCATAGCCAACTTATGCCCTCCACCAATTAGCGGCCTGGCATTCTTAGAACCCGCCTGAGTCAGAATCACCACCACTCGATAATTCTTCAAGTCCACAGTCGCTCTGACCCCAGAGGCTCCACCATGGCCCACCACGCCCTCAGCCAAGGCAAAACATTTGTTGTTCCAGATCATTTGGATCAAGAACGGAAACATTGGAAGAAATGGAGGCAGCAGTTGCCAGCCACGTCAAAAGAGCTGTTCGCAAGATGCGTTCAGAAGGCAGCGTTGCCAACGGCATCCAAGTCTTCATCAACACCGATCGTTTCAAAAAAGACCTTCCACAGTATTACAACTCAGCTTCAGGTAAACTGCCCTTTCCTACCAATGACCTTCTGACAATCGCAACTGAGGCAAATAGGCATTTACAAAGAATATTTCGTGAGGGCTATGGCTACAAAAAAGCTGGGGTTTTACTGCTAGGATTAGCACCAGAAGGACATCAACAACTTCCGTTGTTTGCTGATACAATCAAACAAAAGAGAAACGGGAGAATCGAATTGAAGGTCAAGCGGCAGAGGTTAAATGAAGCCATCGAAGACATTGTGCAAAGGTACGGCAATCACTCTATCAACTTGGGGCGCTCTGCAATTAAGCCATCAATTAGAAAACCGCACAGATGGCAACAGAATCGGAATAAACTTTCTCCAAGCTACACAACTAATTGGAGCCATATCTTGACCGTAAAATAGCCCGCACTCACTAGCCCCCCCCTTGGACAAAATAAAAAGCCCACAGAACGCATCTGTGGGTAATAAAAACGGGCACCGTTTCCGGTGCCCGCATAGAATTGTTAACTAACTAATATTATTCACCCGGCTTATCGCCGTCTTCCTCGTTGGCATCGATGACATCGTCGCGCTTGTTCTTGAACTCCTCGCGGATTTCTTTGATGCGCTCGCGAACTTCTTCGCGGTTACCTTTCATGCTTTCAAACCAATCTGTACGAAGGCTCTTCATTTGCTCACGAAGACCATCCTTATCCTCATCAGAAGCATCCTTAAGTTGCTTGTGAAGCGCTTTGACTTTGTCATGGTGTGCTTTTGAAGCCTCTTTGAAGGAATCACGAAGTTCTTTAACTTTTTCGTCATCTCTTACTAGCTTACCGAATGCCTTGCCGTCTTTGATCTTGTGCCCTTTACGCTTCTTATCTTTGTGATCTTTTTTACGTTTATCGAAAGCCGCTTTCAGGCGTTCCTTCATTTTTTCTCTATCAAACTTTGGCTTTCCTTTGCCGCCTTCCTTGGCGTCGTCTTTGGCATCTTCTTTCTTACCCGTGAAATCCGGTTTCGGTTTCTTCGGTTTTGGTTGTGCCGTTGCATAATCCGGAGCCATGAACGAAGCAGCGAAGGCTCCGGCGATGAGCAATGTTTTAATTTTCATATTAGTATCTTTTTTAGTTTCAGCTTAAAATTGGCGAGTTACCCCGCGCCGACTCGGTTTCATAGTATGCAAAGCTCATGCCAAATCAAAAGACTCTCATAAATAACCAAAAACAAGCATCTTAACTATCTATTTGTTATAGGGTAAAGGCCTGTAGAAAGTTAATTCGGGAACTATTTCCCAAGTGTTATGAAGTTTATTTGGAAATATTCCCCAAATCGATCGCACTTAACTAAGTCTTTTGACTATTCAGCCGCTTTCAGCTTCTCCTCGGGAAATATCTTCCAAAATGCCTCGGCCTTGGTCACTTATGCTTAACACGTTCTGGTGCGCGAGATTTAAAACCAGCACTGGCTTCGGCTGGTACGGGGTTTTTTTTGAATACTTCGCATCTCCGTTCCGTTTCTTAATTGGAGGTTTAGTAAACCTTTAGTTGGTTGGATTAGTTACCCAATCATCTTTTCATGGTTCAGAAATAGTGACCCCGTCAGTCTGCACGAAGGCTGGCGGGGTTTTTTGTTTCTTCGCACCTCGTTGCTAGATTTTTGATAAAGGCGAGGGAGAGCCGCATCCCTTCCTTTGAAGGTTGTCTGACATGAGTTCCTCGCTAGTCCCTCCGGCTGGGGGGGGGCTTTGTTTTTGGGAGGCTGCTTACGATGTTTTAGTTGTCGGCGAGATCATGGCCGACAGTGGTTGTTTGTCCCAAAAATGACACCCCGCTAGCTTTTTTGTTTTCACTGGCGGATTGTTCATCTTTTCAGCAGTCTTTAGCCGTGCAGCTTCATTCCGCAAGTCAACACTAGAACCAATCGAACCTTCGACCTCTACGACCAAGGTATTTATGAAAAAGAATCTAGAATGGAAAGAATGCGTGACATGCAACTTGCCATTCAATTGGAGGAAAAAATGGAGATTAAATTGGGAGGCTGTGAAATATTGTTCTAAAAAATGCGCGTCAAAAAAATCTCGATAATTTTGAATGTTTAGAAGCATTCAAAGCATCACGCCACTGATGCGAAAAATGCGGAGTGCTTTGTTTTTGAGAAGAGTGTTTGCGATATTTTTTATGTCAACTTGGGTGAGTTGACTAGGTTCCTAAGACACGACACCCCGCTGGTTTTCTCATGCTTTGGCTTGCGGGGTGTTCGCATTTCAGCCCGCAATCCTTAAATAAAAAGGGCACACAGCGCAACTGTGGTTGCCGTTAATTGCCGTTAACGACAATCTCTCGGTCGGATCGCCCAGAACTCCTTCGCCTGCGCTTTTGTGACCGCACCGTTGTAATTCTTCCGCAGAAGCGTGCTGTCGGGGTGACCAAAGTTCTTTGAGGTTAAACCGGCATCGTTGAACTCGGCAAAGTGGTAACTCGCGTAGCTGTGGCGCAGGCAATCGTGTGGCCATTCTCGGTCGATTGATTTCTTGGCC
>JAPOIJ010000212.1 GCA_029979005.1 Planctomycetota bacterium
ACTCCATTGGCAGACAGTCCTACAGTAAATTCCGAGTAGCCAATTGCGAGTATTTCCTTGTCGACACACGTGGATCACGTGACATGCACGACGTCAATGAACGCGACAAAAAGGGAATATCGATGCTTGGTAAACCCCAGCGAGAATGGCTGCTTAAATCGATGCGTGAAAGTGATGCTGACTTCTTTTTTGTCATTTCATCTGTTCCCTTCATGATTCCTCATAGTGGTGCTGGCGGATTCGAAGTCGCCGGCAACAAAGAAGAGGCATGGACTGCTTTTTTTGATGAACGGGAAATGTTGATTAACGAATGGGAAAAAATCGGAAAAAAAGTCTTTGTCATGACGGGAGACCTTCACAACAGCTTTGCGATCAAAGTCACTGACAATGTCTGGGAATTCTGCTGTGGACCTCACAACAGCGTTAATCATGTTCCGAAAAACGATGAAATGAATCGCCCGGCTACCGGCAAATTCAAATTTGGCCCACGGGAGTGTGACATCCGCTGGAGTAGTTACATTTTGCCTGATCTTCCGCGAATGGAAAGACTTTACCCGCATTACTGTGTTGTCCAGGTCAACAATGTTTTCAACATGCCTAAGCAACTGGGAGGCAAAAGACTCGTTGCCTACCCTCACCCGCAAATCATCTTCCAGTATTTCGACGGGCGGACAGGCGAATTAGCTTATTCGGAAACTGTAACAGTTGATCACTAGCCTCAATCGTCGCCCGTCACCCCGTCGATACGAGCACTGAACTCAATTCGACGTTCACTATCACCGAAACTGGCATTCTTAGACTTTAAACATATGCAGGAAGCTCTCCTCCAACTCGCGACTCCAACAGGGCTCATGCTGGTTCTCTTGGGAACGACGCTTGGCGTCTTTGTGGGGGCCATTCCGGGGTTAACCGGCACTATGTTGATCGCGCTGACCCTTCCGCTGACGTTTGGTGCTGACCCCCAATACGCAATGACGCTATTAATAAGCATTTACGTGGGCGCCATTAGCGGAGGCATGATTTCGGCGACCTTACTGCGCATGCCGGGAACCCCGGCTTCAATTGTTACGACCTTTGACGGCTACCCCATGGCCCAAAACGGGCAACCCGAACGCGCACTTGGTTTAGGAATTATGGCATCCGTCACCGGCGGACTGATCTCCTGGTGCTTCTTACTGACACTCGCCCAACCAATAGCAAGATACTCAAAAGAATTTGGCCCCTTCGATTACTTTTCCCTCGTGATGATGGCTCTGGTACTCATTGCCACGATCGGTGGAAAATCAATTTTACGCTCGCTTTTCTCTGGGTTTCTAGGGATTCTTCTTGCGATGCCGGGCATTGCCGTTGCCACTGGCGAAACTCGTTTGACCTTCGGGATCACTGAACTCAACGACGGATTTCAGTTACTTCCCGTCCTAATTGGGATGTTCGCGGTCAACCAAATCCTCCGAGACATCATTGATTCGGCGAAGCCTCAATCGACGACTCCGATTGCCACTCAAGGTCTGGCTTTGAGAATCTCGGACATCAAAAATCATGGCTTAAATTTGATTCGCTCTTCATTAATTGGAACGTGGATCGGAATCCTTCCGGGCATCGGAGCAAATATCGGTTCGGTCACCGCCTATTCGGTTGCTCGTTCGACATCCTCCAACCCTGAAAAATTTGGCACTGGATGCGAAGACGGTATTGTCGCCGCCGAAGCTGCCAATAATGCGACCATCGGCGGGGCACTCATTCCACTAGTCGCCATGGGCATCCCTGGTTCAGTCGTCGAAGCTGTTCTCCTCGGTGCATTAGTAATTCACGGCTTCCAACCCGGGCCTCGATTGTTTGAGCAAAGCCCTGAATTGGTCTACACGATTATTTTCACATGCCTTTTTGCCAACCTGGCGATGGCAGGGATTATGTGTTGCTCAATCCGCACACTCGCATGGCTAACCAAAATCCCTCGGGCATTTTTATTACCTATTATTCTTACCTTTTGCGTTGTTGGATCGTTTGCCATGTCGAACCGATTGTTTGACGTGTGGGTAATGATCAGCTTCGGCCTACTCGGGCTTTTTCTGGAAACCAAAAAAATCCCACTGGCCCCCTTCGTCATTGGCTTCGTTTTGGGGCCCATCGCTGAAGAAAACCTTTCCGCCGGTTTAATGGGATCAGACGGCGACTGGACACCAATTTTCACTGAACCTAAATCGCTTGCGTTCCTACTTATTGCGGTTCTGTTGTTAACGATTCCGGTCTGTCGAAGTCGCTATCGGGATTGGAGAAGCCAGTCATGAGTGCACCGTCAAATAAATTTAAAGTACAGGGAGTTCTATTTCTCGCACTCCTGCTGCTTACGGTCTGGAGTCTGAAGAATAGGATCTCATCAACTCCGTCGAACCAATACCCCCAAAAACCGATTCAAATCGTGGTGCCCTATCTCGCAGGAGGAGGTACCGACACATTCGCGCGTATCCTACAAAAGTCATTGAATCTTGAAGGCGCACTCGGCGAAGAGTTTGTCGTCACCAATAAAGACGGGGGTTCTGCGACGATTGGCAGTCGACAAGTCAAAGACGCGCCCCCCGATGGTTACCAACTTCTTTGCCATCACGAAGGCATTATCGCAACTAAACTAGCCGGTGTGGTCGATTACGGACCGGAAGCGTTCCGCCCAATTGCTCAAACAGGCAGTATCGTACTTCTAATGGTCGTTAGAGCCGACTCCAAATATCGCAACCTAACCGATCTCCTTCGCGAGGCTCAAAAAAATCCCAACACGATTCGTGTGGGGGCAAACCAAGGTTCCCCCGCCTATTTCATCTGCGAACAGCTTCTCGAAGAATTCCCGGGAGCAGAATTCAATTTCATTTCGGCAGGCGGTGCAAAACGCTATACCTACCTCCTCGGAGGCAAACTCGAAGCAGGTATTTTTTCACTCGCAGAGTACGTTTCGTTTCGCAATTCCAGTGACGCGTCTGCAGCAGATAACATTCTCGCTATTGGTAATTTTAGCGACCAGCGACATCCAACAATCCCTGAAGTAGCAACATCTACCGAACAGAAATTAAAAACCCGAGCGGAAAACGCCTATTATATTTGGGCGCCTAAAGATACACCCGACTACATCGCCGACATATTGGCACGCACCTTTCGCGATACTCTTGATTCCCCGGAAGTCATTAAAGAACTACAAAAGCTCTCGATTGATCCAACATTCCGCAGCGGAGAAGACTTACGCAATCACCTTTCGAGTCGTGTCGAAGCGTTCCAAAAACTTTCTGTCAACGCAAAAACGGAATTACCCAATTTTCCCGTTTGGATCATTGGAATTGTCGCAGTCCTACTGGTCGCCGTTCTTGTTTTTAATACCGATCCGGCAACGCAGGAGATCACACCACATTCAGAACGATCATATTTTCAAGAATCTTCAATTCTTGGCGCAACCTGCCTCGCAATTTTAATTGTCTATGTCGCTGCGTTGCAATTTAAAATTCCGTTCGGTATCGCTACGCCGTTGTCAATATTCTTCATGGGGTTGGCTATTTCAAAAGCGAAACAAAAACAATGGCTGATACTTGGAATGATTGCCCTCGGATTCAGCTTAGCTCTAGAAGTTGTTTTCACCCAGTTGTTTTCCGTCGGGCTTCCGTAGTTATTTATTCACCCCCATCGTAGTTTAAGCCTTTACTTCACAATCAAAATCATGACCACTCAACCAAACATTATTTTTATCATTACCGACCAACAGCGATTCGATACCATTGCCGAACTCGGTTTTGATTATATGGAGACTCCCAATTTAGATCGCATGGTGCGCGAAGGAGTCACATTCGAAAATTGTTTTATCACTGCAGCATCCTGTGCGCCGGCGCGAGCCAGTCTTTTCACGGGCCATTATCCCCATACAACGGGCATCTTACGAAACGCTGACAACTGGACACGCGGCTGGACATCCGATCTGCAAAAAGCGGGATATCACACGGTTAATGTTGGAAAGATGCACACGTGGCCATACAACACGCCCATGGGATTTGACCAACGATATGTCGTTGAAAATAAAGATCGATACCTCGAAGCACGATGGTATTTTGACGAATGGGACAAAGCGCTTCGCGCACGCGGCTTAGTCAAACAACAACGAGAACTTTACCGGCAACGCAGTGACTACAAAGAAAGCCTCGGTGCGTTTGAATGGTTACTCGACGAAGATATGCACCCAGATGTTTTCGTCGGTGACCTTGCAACCTGGTGGCTGAAAAACTACCCGGTTACTGAACCACTCTTTCTTGAAATTGGCTTTCCCGGGCCACACCCGCCCTACGACCCCATTCCACGCTACACCGAGCGTTATTTAGCACAAGAAGATCTCAACATTTTGCCTGTTACTCAGCGAGAACTCGATTCGCAACCACAACCCTTCAAAGGAATGCGGATTCACAACACAGAAGTTGACCATGATTCAGTCCATTATCTTCTAGAACCAACGGACGAACAGCGACACCGACAACGAGCTTTTTATCTTGCCAACGTGACGATGATTGATGAAAAAATTGGCGAGATACTTTCGACTCTCGAGGACACCGGCTATGCAGAAAACTCGATCGTCATCTTTACCTCTGATCACGGCGACTGCCTCACCGATCACGGACACAGCCAAAAATGGACGATGTACGATACCATCACAAGAATGCCAACCATTGTCTGGGCACCAGGCAGATTTGACGGGGGGCGTCGTATTGAAGGACTGTGCCAGCAATTTGATCTTGGCCCAACCATCCTCGAACTCGCAGGAGCTACCGTCGATTATCCGATGGCCGCCCAGTCACTTCTTCCTGTTTTACAAAATGCAGCGGATCAAAATCAGTGTTTTCGCGATATTGTTTTTGCTGAACAAGCCCGCGATGGCAATCTGACTGAAACAGATTTTATGACCATGGTACGAACGCGAGATTGGAAACTGGTACATTTTCTTGAAGAATCGTTCGGGCAACTGTTCGACCTGAAACAAGATCCTACCGAGGTAAATAATTTGTGGGATGTCCCTGAACACGAATCTGTCAAGCAAGAACTATTGGGCCGCCTCAGGGAGTGGCGAATTCGAGATGGCTTCAACAGCTCAGAACTCTGGAAACACGTCCGCTGAATGGCGCTAGGTCGCTTCCCGCTTTACCGATCGGCCCCGCCTTATTCCACCGACGCGGGCCGATTCGAAAATTCCTCCGCCAAGCAAGTGCAGCCTCCTGGCAAATGCGCCCTCTAACCAACTACACACTTTGTAGGGGCGCTCAGTTCTCGTCCCAAATGTTCTTTGCTCCCTATTTCAGCAATTTTGGCACGCCATTCGCTTTCTATAACCTTTGTTGGCCCAGTGACTTACCAACACTGCTTAATTCCCAACAAGATTAAGCCGAAAAAAGACAATAGAACAGCCGATTGAACGGAAAGCACTTTTCACGAAAGCAGAAAAGCAATGGTCAAAATGATAACACTCTGTCACCTATTCGACACGCCAAGACGCTACTTCTCGTTGTTTGCTTTGGCCATTTTTGCCACAGCCTTCAACTGTTTGGAATCAGTAGGGCAGGAAACCGCTTCGGAATCACAAAAGAGCTTTTCCGTTCTTCTAAATCCTCCATTGGCCCCAACTGATTCAGAAACTGAATTCGATACACAGGAAGAAGTCCCCCAGACAAGCCCCGAACCCGAAATCTTAATGCGAGGTCCGCTTCACGAAGCTTTTGCCGAAGCTCATTTAGCCGACCCTCAACCCAATCCGGTCATCAATCAAAAACCGCCGGCTGACCTAAAAGAGCTACCGCCGGAGTTTCGCCCGGAAGGGAAGAATATAATTTGGGTGGCAGGCTACTGGTCTTGGGACGAGGAAAAAAATACCTTCATTTGGATCAGCGGTGTCTGGCGTGACGCCCCTCCTAAGCGAAACTGGATTCCAGGTTACTGGGAGGAATTTGACGATGGAGCTCGCTGGATCTCTGGATTCTGGCTCGATGAAACTCTAGACCAGGAAGAACTCAGCTATTTGCCCGAGCCGCCAAGTAATTTTGAAAGCGGCCCTTCGGTTGAAGCTCCCAACGACAACTATTTTTACTGCCCAGGCTACTGGGAATTCCAAACCGATCGCCAAGAGTATTTCTGGCGTTCGGGCCATTGGCACCCTCGTCAAAAAAATTGGATCTGGATTCCGGCTCGCTACGTATGGACACCTCGTGGTTGCGTTTATCGGCGAGGCTATTGGGATTATGAATTTGAAAAACGAGGCACTGTCTTCGCCCCCGTCGCGTTTGATGACAACTGGCACTTTCACGATACGTATCGCTACCGTCCCAACTACTGCATTGACACCGGTGCAAACTTTTTCGTGCACCTTTTTTTCCGGGACAACTGCAGTCAATATTATTTTGGCGATTACTACGATAATCAACGCCACAACAACCACTATCATTCATGGGTAACCCGGCGAAATCTTCACGACCAATATGACCCACTCATGGCTCACTATTGCGGACGTAGCCATCGCTATAACGACTTTCCACTTTTGAATTGGATTGATACCCAACATCGCCACTACGAAACCTATCGGAACTTGCGACCCCAAATTTCCTTGAGCGCGCATATAAACTTGACCGGTAGGCCCAATCACC
>JAPOIJ010000087.1 GCA_029979005.1 Planctomycetota bacterium
CCCGGGTGGAAGAGCATGTCGACCTTGCGCTTTCTCAACGCATCCAGGTTACGGGAAATGAAAACGACATCGGAAATATCGCGGGTGAATTTCTGAAGATCCTTCCAAGTCCCGCCGGAATCGAGAACCCGCCTATTGAAGTTGGGTCCAAAATGTCCGCCGGTAAACTCTCCGTTGCGGCCACCTTGGGCACGCAGTTCCTTCCATGCTTGATCGTCATTGAGGCGGAGCGGGGAATCCCAAATGGGAGAGACCGTGGCGTGAACGGCCGTCATCCGCTCGTCGTGAATGATCGCCATGGAGGGGGAGGCTCCGTTTTTCGATCCGCCCGACATGGCGACTTTGCCCTTTTCAAAATGATCTTTTTCGGCGTAAGCGGTGGTGATGGCCCGCATCAAGGTGGCGGGCCAGGCCCAGTATTGAATTTTGAACCGGGGGTTGAGGCTTTCGGCAAATTTCTTTTCCGAAGCATGGGCCATTTCGCGTTGCCCCCAAAGCTTTCCAGCATTGTCAAAGTTCATGTGGATCGGGTTCGCGACCATTGGTTCAGAGGCAAACAGGTTGACATTTAGTCCCTCTGCGAGCGTGAAGGAATCCTTCTCCTGAGCGGGAGTAAAAGCCTCAAAAGTTAGTTTGATTGGTTCAGGTAGCGGGGGTGATGGTGGGAGCGGTTGTCCTTGAGCCGCCTTCCGGATGCGAGTTTCCGCTTGCGCAATTAATGCGTCAAACTCTTTAATTTCTTTTGCATTTTGACCCTGCTCGTGTTTTCGGAATCCGCGAAGATAAGTCTCATTTTGAGGGCGATAACGGTGGAAGAAGAGTTGGTTTTTGGCAAAGATCTCTTTTCTTGTGTTTTCAAATTCACTTGCCTTCGCGGAATCGAAGGAACCGGAGAAAATTTCCGTCGCCAGTTGATTGGAGATTTGACGATAACCGGCTTCGCTGAATCGAATGGAATCGTGTGTCAGAGGCGCCTTTTGTTGAAACATCTCGCTGGTCATTGCGAATAGATCAACGAATCGGACTTTGGGGTCTTGAAGAGAGATTACAAAGTCCTTGAGAAAGTTTGATATTTCAGCTCGTTTAAGATTTGCGGGCTGTGGATCAATGCGTCCATCACGAGTTGGTTCGACCGCTGGATGCGAGAGAATCGTAATGTTTGTGCATCGTGTTTTTAGTTCATTGAACAGCTTCTTGAAGTCAACCTGAAAAGGTGCGGGGTCTGAGTTAGCACCATAACAAACGATGATGTGGGTCGGTTGGATCCGGTCAAGTTCTTCAAGAAGCCGCCGAAAGCCTTCTTGAGCACCTCCAAAATAGCCACGGGCAATGGCCGAAGGGTTGTCGCCAGCCCAGCCTAAGTTAGTGAAACTAATTTGACGATCCGGCCAGCGCAGAGTCAGTTCTGTTTCCAAATAGTTGTACTTAATTTGTTGCTCGATAAATTCCGAGCCAAGAAACACAATGCGATCACCGTTTTGAAGTTCTAGTTTTTTGTCCTGCCCGGTGGCTGCGTTTTGCAGAAACAGTCCCGACAAAACTAGACATAGAAAAAAAACTGTTTTCGTGAGGAAAGGTGTATTCATTGAGATTTGATAAACAGATGGAAGATGTGGGAGTTCAATTAGACGCTTAGTAAGTGTTTATTACTAATTAACCGGGCGAGCTAAACCAATTCGCTTCAATCGCCTTAAGAACAGTCAATTGCATTAGGAACAGTATAACGGACATCGATTGATAACGGAGAGCTAGGGTTCTGATTGAGTGGCTTTGTTTAGAAAAATTCAGGATCCAACTTGAGCACGAGTGAAAGACGCGACAGGAACGAGTTGAATCGGATTAAAAAAAAGACCCCTTGAATCGACGGTTGATTCAAGGGGCTGAAATTACGTTTATTCGTTGGATATAAATCGATTTATGAGAATAGCCCCATGACCGGTTCACCTTTGTCGGCGACAGTGAACGGCCGCATGGAAGGCGACATCGTTTTCTTGTCCAGCGGGATTCCCAATGCGGTTGCAATCGTGGCATTGAAATCAGGAACCGTCACCAGGTTGTCTACAACCTCCCTGCCCTCTTCGTCTGTCTTGCCATATTTTAATCCGCCTTTGATGCCACCTCCAGCAAGTAGGCAGCTGAATGCCTGTGGATAATGGTTGCGTCCGTTATCGCGTTCCTGGAAGATTTTCGGAGTCCGTCCAAATTCGGTTGCTAAAACAACAAGGGTTGAGTCGAGCAAACCGCTTGATTCAAGATCGGCCAAGAGAGAGGCAAGTGCTCTGTCAAGAACCGCTCCCTTTTCCGCGACTCTTCCGAAGTTATCACCGTGAGTGTCCCAGCCCCCATTGTTAACTTCTACGAACCGCACTCCATTTTCAACCAGCCTTCTCGCAAGTAGGCAGCCCTGGCCGAAAGGATCGCGGCCGTATCGGTCACGAACTGCATCGGTTTCTTTTTTGAGGTCAAAAGATTCCAAATCCTTGCTCTTCATCAACGTGACGGCTTCGTCGTACATCGATGCATAGGCTCGGGCTTCTTTGGTGTCGTAATCTGAGGCAAACTCGCTGTTCATGTCCTTGAGCTTCCGAAGCCGGCGACCAAAGCGACTGTTGGTTACCCCGTCAAGAAGGCGGCTGTGCTGTAATCCAGCTTCCGGATTCCCAATGGGAAGCGCCGCAAACTCTGATTCGAGGAAACCTCCTCCGAGTCCATTGCTTGCGCCTCCAACTTTGACATTGGCGGGAAGACCGGGGTTGATTTTCCCAAGATGCTTTGCAGCCCATGCGCCCATGTCAGGGTGTTTGACCGTGCCTCGAAGTGCATAGCTTGTATGCATGAAATAATTCCCCTGGGCATGAGCACCCTGGGTTGAGTTCATCGAGTTGATGACCGCAACGTTGTGCATTTGCTTGGAGAGCAAGGGGAAAAACTCGCTTAATTGCACGCCGTCTGCACTCGTTTTGATTGATTCGACCGGCCCTTGGGTTTCCGCGCCAGGTTTCGTGTCAAACGTGTCGAGGTGGCTCATTCCGCCATTCATATACAGATAAATAACTGCTTTTGCTTTGCCGACTCGGTTAACCGGTTTCCCTGAAGCGAGCGCCGGGCTGCCCATTCCGGCGAGCATCGGAACAGCTCCAACACCCAAAAACGACTTGGCGGCACCGCTCACAAAGGCACGTCGTGTGAAAGGATCTTTAAAATTCATTCTTGATTGGCCTCTATTGTGTTTTATTAAATTGCAAGCAATTCAATTTAAAAATTTATTGAATACTAAGATGGTCTTACTTGATGAAAATAAATTCATTGGAGTTGGCAAGGGTCCAGATCAGGTCCGTGTATATCTCTTTGATTTTGGCCTGATCTTTCCGTCTCGCCGCGTCGTCAAAATCTTTTTCCCATGCCCGCGATTCCTTGCGAGTTGGTTTGCGGTTAAGCATGGAAAGGAATATCGACTCGGTACATTCTTTTCCCGATTTTGCTTTGAGTGCCGTTTGCATCAAAACGCTACTTGAGTCGGTCGCGATTTTTTCTTCGACATAGCCGTTCATCATCGCAAGAACTTGGGTGACGGCTGGCTCCGTGTTGGAGTTGTCGATTTGTTCTCGATCCGATTGGCCAAATTCACGCAGGAAGTGGCCTGCCGGCGCTGGAGAGGTCAGCTCGGAAGATCTCTTCAGTGAGGTGCTTGTCCGGTTCTTAAAATTGGCAAGGATTTTGGCTTGTTCGATTCGCAGTTTCCGTTCCAGTTCTACGTTTTTGCGTTTTCTTGCCATTTGGATCTCTTTACTGATCTTGGCACGCTCGGCAGCCATTTTTTTATACTCTGGATTGTCCTTATAGCTGGTCCGTTTTTTGTTTTTTGAACGATCTACTGAATCCGCAACGAATTTGAAGATCTCATCGGTGTTCATTTCCGAAAGCCGTTCGAATAATTCGTATGAGTCCCGGATTCCCGATGAGGCATAGTTGCGACTGGTTGGATAGTATCTTTGGTCGATATCTGAAAGCGTTAAAGTCAGAAGTGAATCCCAAATTTGTTCTGCCGAGAGTCGTCGAACAATCGGTCCATTAAAATTGAATTTGGAAACTTCGATAATGTCTTTTTTATAGGCCTGCGCCTGATACGTTTTCGAGTTGTAAATCGCTCTGAGGAATTGTTTTGTGTCGAATTTTAGATCGATCATCGTCTCGGTCAGATAATTCATCAGTTCCGGATTCGAGGCGACGGTTCCATCTTCAATAATGTCCACAGGTTCAATTAGGGCAACGCCAAACGCGGTCTTCCAAAGCCGGTTCGCAATTACTTTTGCAAATCTTGGGTTGTCGGCGTCGGTGAGCCATTCGCTGTAGGCGATGCGTGAGTTAACCGGAACCGCTCCACGAATTCCCGCTTGCTGGGCATTGTTCCGAGATTTTACAGCGCTGGTATTCTTTGGAATCTTAGCATCGACCAATGTCCTTCTCTCGAACATGGTTTTTCCAACAACGATCTCTCCATCGTAACCATCTTCGCCGAGAAAGTTCTCCGGTAGGCGAGCTAGACCTGTTCCAGAGCCTTCAATTCCGTAGCTGAGCGTTTGCCCAATTCGATTGAAGACAGGTTTTTGATTGGCAGGGACGTCTTTTGAGCGAAAGGCTTTTTTAATTTGATTCGCTTTGGCGGCGGTTTCCTTGGCTCGGTACTGTAGACCTCCAGTGAAAGCTACCATTTCGAAATACTGGCGTTGCGTCCATTTGTCGAAGGGATGGTCATGGCACTGGGCGCACTCAAGTCGCGTGCCGAGGAAGATTCGGATTGTGTTGGACATGTTGTCATCGGGCATGTTGCGATCTCGAAGGTAGTACCCAACTGCTCCGTTTCCTCGTTTTAGGTTTGGCCCCTGGGAAGCGATAAGTTCCCGCACAAATTGATCGTACGGTTTATTTTCCTCGATCGAGTCTTTCACAAAATCAATATAAGAGATCCCGTCGAGATTTCCCGGTAACCGTGATTTGATCCTTAATAGGTCGGCATAGAAATTGAATTGATGACTTACATGGCCATAGGAATCAAGAAGATCATCGATCAAGTCAGCCCGCTTGTCTTTGCTCTTCGATCTCAAAAAACGAGTGGTCTCATCAATGCTTGGAATGCGACCAATGATATCGAGGTAGGCTCGACGTAAAAAGATTTCGTCGGATGATAGGGCGTTTAATTTTTCGTTTCTCGAAGACAATTGAGCGGCAACGATCGAGTCGATTTGATCGCTGATTTCAAGGATTGTTGTCCTTGGAACAGAGTTGGCCGAGCGGCGAGGATTGTTGTTCTCGTTTGCCACGACCGGGAAAGCGAACAAGGTTATTAAAGCGGCGAAAAGGACTGGTCTTAATATTGGTAGTTGCATCTAAAATATCCTGATTTCTATGAGCCGGCACTAATTGCCAAATCTTACCCCTTCTTGAGATACCGAGCGGGGTAATATTATTGAATTACCCGTCTTATTTCCAAAAATTATAAGCGTCTGGTGGATCGAATCGAAGCCTGTGGCGGCTAGTATTTAAACGAATCGACTATTGTTGAATTGACGCAACATCCAGAATTGGTTGATCAATCGTTAAATATCGTCAATATTGCTTGAAAGTTGGCGCGTTTACGGGATTAGGGTGGTTGATTTGAGGGGGTTCCGACTAAATTTAGGAAATAAACAGGAAACTTTATGGACAATCGGAACGTAATGCGTGGTCAGAAGTCAAAAAAGTTACGGTCTGCTAGGTCTTGTAGCTAAAATTGAGAGTGATGTTCGCCGGAAGCGATCAGCAAGGTTGGGTTCATGGGAAAGTTCGCCTTGCCGTTGCCAATCGATTTAAAATAGTAATTTAAATCCACGAAATAGAATTAGAACACAGGTTTTACGATGAAACGACGTGCACGAAACAGTCAACGTAGGCGCCGCAATCGTCTTGACTTTCAGACCCTTGAACCAAGGCGGTTGCTCGCTGGCGATTTCATGGCACCGCACCAGGTTGCCGGAGAGTTGCCTTCGTCGACAAATCTTGTTGTTAACGGTGACTTTGAAGATGTAGTCGAAGGAAGTGATCGTTTCTTTGACGAGACCGAAGTTGCGAGTTGGGAAGCGTTTGATGCTGAAACCGGCCAGCAAATCAACATTTTTGACTACAATGTTGAAGGATACCGCAACGTGCTCGACCTGGACTCGACCTCAGCACAATTCGACCGTGTATTCCAGCGTGTGGATACTGACGCGGGTGCGGAATATTTAGTGACATTCGATTTTCGAGCTCATCCTACTGCTGATCCGGCGGCGTCTCCGAGAACCAATGATTTTGAAATTTGGTGGGATGGAAACCGGGTGGGCACCTACACCGGTGGCGATTCCTGGAACACCGGGGCGATTGTTGTGACGGCCGGTGATCTAGACACAACCGTGTTATTGTTTTGTGAAATTCAGGAAGATGGATTTCTCGGCGGCGATGGCCGTGGTGCCTTGCTAGATAATATTCGTGTCGTGGCCGCAAATTCCGTTGGTGTTTCTAACGGCGGGTTTGAGACAACGGATGATTCAGGCAGCGTGTTTTATAAGCCCGATCAAGTCGATAGCTGGGGAGCAGTCGCAGCGACGAATCCGGACCGATGGTTGAAGATTTTTGAAGGTAATGCTGCCGAAGGGAATCAGTATCTAAATCTGGATACGACTGAGACTCATCGTGACATTGCCTATCATGATTTAGCCACTGAGGCGGGCGCTTCTTATTACGTCACTTTTTCAATGAAGACTGACGGCGATCAGTCGGTCAGTTCGGATGAATTGCGTGTGCGTTGGAATGGCGAATGGGCAACTACCGTTTTCGGCACCGATACCTGGGAAACCTATGCTTTGATGGTCACCGCTGATTCGGATACGACGCGATTGACCTTTTTAGAGCCAGGTGAATCGACCGGTGATGGCTCGGGGCCGCTGATCGATGATGTTCAAATGTTCGTTTTGGGAGAGCAGGCTCTTTCTCTTGACTTTGATGATTCGACTTCGGGAAATGATGGAACTGCGACTTATTTACCTGGCGTGGGATCGCAGGAGATTTCACCTGATGTTGTCATTAACCATGCCGGTGACGGTGATTTGACGTCTGCGGTTATTACGCTTAACGGCGCGGTCGACGGGAGTAATGAATTGCTCAGCGTCGTGGCCAGTTCTGTGCCTACCGATGGTCAGGGGCAGCCTCTGATTACGATTACCAATTACGATTCCGCTAGTAATCAATTGACGCTCTCGGGCGCCGCGACGGCAGCGGAATACCAGCAAGTCATTCGAACTTTGCACTACTTTAACGCTGCTGGTGACGTGACAGCGTCGGATCGTACCGTAACGGTAGCGATTTCTGATTCGAGCTTACCCGCCGGTCGTAACACTGCTTCTGCTTCGGTAGTTGTCAGTATTGAGACGGATCAAGCTTTGATTGATGCCGCAATTATAAACAAATACATCGCTGATAATTCACTCGATGCAACCCCGGCAACTGAGGGATTGTTTGTAGTAATCGATGAACCCGGCGTTGGTCAGAATCCGACCATTAACTCAACCGTACGTGTTAAGTACGATGGTAAATTTATTGAATTGAACGCTCAAAACCAGTTAGTTGACGGGGACTCGTTCGACGTAAGTTCTGATGCCGGAGCGACATTCCCACTTGCGAACGTAATTCGTGGCTGGCAACTAGGAATTCCTTTATTCAAGACAAATGGTTCTGGAAAATTAATCATTCCGTCCGTGTTAGCCTATGGTTCATCTGGAAATGGTTCGATTCCCCCGAATTCCGTTTTGGTATTCGATGTTGAATTGTTGGAGATCGTTGCTTAACCAAGTCAGGCCGTTCGATTTTGTTTATTCGCTTCGGGTCTATTGGTAACAACGCAAAACTTATTTAACTGCTTCATTAAACAATGGAGCAGTTTTTTTGCGCCTGAACCGGAACTAGATGGTGAGTTTGTGCTGGGCAGGCGTTTCGCAGTCGGGTGATTGAAAAGTTGTCTCCGTCGTGCTTACTCGATCAGTGAATAGCAATTTTGACGATTCGAATCCCATTGACCTACGCCAGTATCTTTGGGCTTGGGAGAGGCAGTCTTCTATTTGATACTTCAATAGCTCTGCAATTTCTTCGTCTTTCAAATCCTTGTACTGCTCGAATCGGATTGGTTCACCCATTACGAGGTGGATTCTCCCAGGAATAGGGATCTTTGAATTGCGAGGATACGATTGGAAAGCTCCATCGAAGGCAAGCGGCATGAGTGTCGCTTTCGAGCGTCTGGCAACCGCACAAAAGCCGAGCATGAGTGGCTGGACTTCCCCGTCGGTAGTTCGGGTGCCTTCTGGGAAAATGACAACCGACTCTCCTTTTTTGAGTCGCCTTAGCGTCTCTTTCATTCCACCAATCCCAGTCGCCTCACGGTCAATAGGGATGGTGTCGTTGAGTCGCAGAAACCAGGCGAGAACGGGGGAGCGAAATAAACTCTTGCGACCCAGGTAATTAACAGCGTGAGGACAAGCAATTCCGATAATTAAAGGGTCGAGGTAGCTTTGGTGGTTGGAGCAAATCAACATCCCCTGGTCGTCCGGGTAGTGCTTTACCTTGTGAACGCGAATGCGATAAACGAGGAACAAAAAGAAACGGAAAAACCAGCGAATAAATGTTTGTCCTAAATCTACAGCTAATGGACGGCGTCGTTTTTTCTTCGTGGACATTGGAGCCGAGTCGAGTCTTGATGCGGGAATAATGGCAAGCTGGTTTAAACGGGTGGCAACGCTAAGATCCTGCTGAACTGGACAAGAGCAGTCGACAGCAGCGGGTTTGATCTTAGACTATAATTCGTAGCTTCGCAGGACTTCTTATGGTTTTCTGCGGGATCGACGGTTTTTAATAGATTGGGCGAATAAATTGAAAATTGGATCGACTGTCATCGAAGACACGTTCGCCGAAGCATTCGGCATGCGGTACTGTCGAATTGTCGTCACGGGACGCAACCGCAGGTGGATTGAGGCGGCGGTTCATTCGTTTTGCGGCTATGGGAGTTCGGTAATTGGTTGCGATGCTGAGGTGGGGGTAGAGCAGTGGTTGGAGCCATCCGATACGCCCGACGGTCGTCCGGGTGTGAAAATATTGATTTTTGGTTTCTCATCGAAAGCGGTGCAGGATGCGGTCGTTAATCGAACCGGGCAGTGTTTAATGACTTGTCCCACGACCGCCGTATATGCAGGAACTGAGAATGCGAATGGTGAGGAAGGTGAGTCGGTTGAGCGGGTACCGCTAGGCAAGCACCTGCGTTTTTTTGGTGATGGATTCCAAAAAAGTAAATTAATTGCTGATCGCCGTTTCTGGCGAATCCCAGTAATGGATGGAGAGTTTTTGGTTGAGGATCTCGTAACGGTTCGAAAGGGAGTTGCTGGCGGGAATCTATTGATCCTTGGTCAGGACCAAGGGACTGCACTGGATGCTGCCGAAAGAGCAGTAACCGCGATAGCTGAGTTGGCAGAAGTCATTACGCCTTTCCCGGGTGGGGTAGTTCGAAGTGGCAGTAAAGTGGGGTCGCGCTATCCTTCGCTCAGGGCGTCGACATCAGATTCTTATTGTCCGACCTTGCGCGGAAGAGTTGAATCTAATTTGCCCGAAAACGTAAATTGTGTTTACGAAATTGTCGTGGACGGTACATCGAGCAAGGCTGTCGCGCAGGCCACGCGGACTGGTATTGAGGCTGCGGTAGGCGAGGGAGTGGTTTCCATTAGTGCTGGAAATTATGGCGGTAAGTTGGGAAAGCACCATTTTTACCTGCATGATATAATGGGCGAAACAACCGCTTGATTGGAGTTGGATTGTCTGTCTGAGTGCTTCTTTTCTTTCGCGCTGTTAATTTGTTTGGGCTAAATCTGCAAACCGTCAGTCATCTGGCTGGTAAGTCATTTAGTTGAAATTTTGGGGCGGCATTTTTTTTGATGGCTTTATTTACCAAAAAATCAGATTCGGATGGCAAAGCTGGAGGTGGGCAATGGCAGTTGGCCTTGCGCCGATTTTTCCATCAGATCTGGGTTGAGATTTTGATCGGTGTGTTGGTCATCATCTCGGTAACATTGACCCTCGCGGAGTTTTGGTTGGAAGCCCAATTGGCCACCGGCTTAAACAGCGTTCCGACGTTTCTTGGTGCGTTAACCCAGAGAACCATGGATTCGATGGTGCTGGTGAATGATATAATCACAACAGTCTTTGTGGTTGAGTTGACGCTTCGTTTTTTAGCGGCGAGTTCTAAGAAACGATTCTTTTCCGAGTTCTGGCTGGACATCATTGCGACGCTTCCGTTGTTCCGTGTATTTCGCGCGGCACGGGCATTGCGGTTGTTGCGACTCGGCAGGCTGTTTCGTTTGTTTGGTGTGATGTCGCGGCTTTCCGGGCATTATCCGGCAATGTTTCGTCGTGGCATTTTTGATTTCCTATTGATTACCGGCTTGTTGGTGTTAACTGTTTTGTTCGGAACACTGGCGATCACCCATTTTGAAACGTCGAATCGAAAGAAGATGGCTCAGCCGATCGGGGGAGCAGGTTCGCAATCTGTTGCTGCGGTAAACGTGGTCGGAGAGGGAGTTGGAGAATCAGAAAATCAATTCAATCTAAATCGCTCGTTTTGGTTTAGTATTTATACATTGTTTGCTGGGGAGCCGATTCCTGACGCCCCTCGGACTTTGAGCGGAAAAATTGTTTCTGTTTTCTTGATGTTCATGGGGCTGACTATTTTTGCAATTTTTGCGGGAACAGTGTCCGCATTTATGGTGGATCGTATGCGAATGGAGGGTAGGGTCGTGGATTGGGAAGCGTTACAAAACCACATCATTATTTGTGGCTGGACACCGAAAACTCTTACCATCATTGAGGAGTATCGAGCAAGTCCAACAACGCGACGAATTCCGATTGTGGTCATTACAGAAATCGAACGAGAGCAACTTGAAGAGGCCTGTTCCAAGTTTCCGAGTGTCTATTTTTTGCAAGAGGATTTTACCAAGGTGACGGCGTTGGAACGGGCCGGCATCGCTCAGGCAAAAACGTGTCTTGTGTTGACAGACACCAGCGGAGGTCGCAGTGAACAGGATGCGGATGCGAGAACGATCCTCGCTGCCTTGACGGTTGAGAAATTAAACGAGTCCGTTTACACCTGTGCAGAAATTGTCAATCGGAGTTACGCGACCCACCTCGAAGACGGCAAGGTCAATGACTTTGTGGTCAGTGGAGAGTACGGGGCACACATGCTTGCTCAGGCGGCGATGAACAAAGGTCTGGTCGGAATTCTTAGTGAACTGATGACCTATCAGCATGGCAACGAGTTTTACCGTCTTCCAGTGCCGGAATCATGGGTGGGGGCTTCGTTTGACGAGAAGTTGACGGATGTGAAGAAATCCGATGATATCATTTTAGTGGCCGTGCAATCGCAAGGGGATTCCCCGGTCGTTAACCCTAGGAATTACCATTTTCGTGCGGACGACGATGTCGTTCTGATTAGCGACGGAGTTCCAAAACTTTCCTGAAACCGGAAGTTGCCGGTGGAGGAAATGGGCGGCTTGGTCTAAAATCAAGGTTGACCCTTTCTTGCTTCGCTAGTCTCAGTGATTGACCTGCGGATGTTTGTTTTAAGCGGACTGGCTGACCCCGTTTCGCATTTTGGTTGTTTGGTAATTTTATTTCACCGCAAACTCTTGAGTCTGCGAATATTTCGATTGAGTCTCTTATTGAGATTCATCCAAAAGGCACCGCATGAATCCGCAAATTTTGACGCGAATTGCAATTGCATGCTCTTGCCTTTTTTCAACATGGCTTTTGAGCGACGTTGAATTGCGCGGGGATATTTCTCTTCCCAAAATATTCTCCGATCACATGGTGTTGCAGCGTGATTCACGGGTGAAGGTTTGGGGAACCGCCGATCCAAATCAAACACTGGTTGTGAAGTTTGCTGGAAACGAGGCGAAGGTCACCGCGACCGCAAAAGGTGAATGGAATGTGGTGATTAATACCCCGGGTGCTGGCGGCCCCTATGAGTTGGAAGTCAGTGCCGAGGGTGGGGAGCCAAAAGTTGTTTTTAACGATGTCATGGTTGGTGAAGTGTGGTTGTGTTGCGGGCAGGACAATATGGAGTTACCTGTTTGTAAGTCGCTTAATGCGGAAACAGAAATTGAACAGTCAAAAAAGTACCCATCCATCCGTTTGTTTTCTATGGGCGATTATTCTTCGGCTGAGCCAATGGAAAATATTTACAAGGCAGTTCCGTGGCGGGTTTGCTCTCCTGAATCGGTCAAAGATTTTTCGGCTTCAGGGTATTTTTTTGGTCGGGAGTTGAGCAAGAGACTTAAGAATGAAAATGGAGAGAGTGTTCCGATCGGACTGATTGATGTCGCCTGGGGCGGGACTGTATGTGAGGCCTGGATATCGCGAGCGACTCAGGACGGCGTGGAGTCGTTGAAGCCGTTGCTCAAGCACTGGGACGAAGAAGCAGATCAACCACTTAGTCCCTTGCGTCCGGGCAATCTTTACAATGGGATGATCGCACCGCTCAAGCGGTTTCCGATAAGAGGAGCCATTTGGTATCAAGGCGAATCGAATGTAGGGCGTGGGAATCAGTACGCGACGCTGTTCCCAACTTTGATACGCGACTGGCGGAAGAATTTTGGGCTGGGAGATTTTCCATTCTATTTCGTGCAGTTAGCTCCCTTTGATTACCCTGAAAAACCGTTTGAGTCGTTGGCTGAAGTTTGGGACGCACAGCTTAAGACTTTTAAGTCAGTTGAGAAGACGCGAATGGTCGTAACAACTGATATTGGTGACCTACAACAGTTGAGTCCACCGAATAAACAGGAAGTGGGGCGCCGTTTGGCACTTGCGGCCCTGGCGGATGTTTACGCAGATCAACTGCCGGAAGGAGAAAGTAAACCGGTCTATAGTGGTCCAATTTTTGATGGCGCAACGGTCACCGAAGACGGTGCCATTCGAGTTACTTTTCAGCACACCCATGACGGATTGAAGATTCAAAATGACGAGCCCGAATTACTAGGTTTCATGATTTGCGGAGAGGACGGAAAATTTGTTCCTGCCAACGCAAAAATCGACGGGCAGCGAGTCGAGGTAAGTTCACCGAAAATTAAAAAACCAAAATTTGTGCGATTTGGTTGGGATAAAGCGAACCCGCCTAATTTAGTCAATTCGCAAGGTTTGCCCGCCTCTCCCTTTCGGACTGATGATTTTGACCTAATTTCGAAGGGTCGTGATTTCTGAAAAACTGACTCCGTGATTGCCGTTTGTTTGACACGCCAAACGCGAAGTTTGCTAAATTACTCAATCCTGAGTGACGAGATTTTCTTTCCTAGTTTCGCCAAAGAGGGTGAAACGATGACTTTTAACTTTACTGATTTCAGCCATGAGTTCCGAATCTAACCAACCTGCTAACGAACAAAATACTCCTTCGCCCTCGGAGGTCGCGTCCTCCTCTACGGATCCTGTGGCTCCGGCAGGATCCTCTGATGCTCCGGCAACGGAAGTTTCCGTGGACAGTGCTGCGACGGCATCCACGGTTTCTCCAACGGTAACTGAAGATCCACCGGTTCCCGTTGCCCCGCCGGTTCGAAAGGTTGCGATTGGTTCACAAAGAGACACCGCTGACAAATCCCTTCAACCGTCGCAACCGAGAGCTGTGCAAAACGCAGTTGCGAATCCGATCAATCTTACCGGCGAACCGGAGCCAGTGCCGGTTGAGATTCCAGATATCAAGTCGGACACAGGATTTAGCGATGATGTCGACGCCGAAATTGACGCGGTTCTTGGCGATATCTCGATGGATGATGTAGTTGCGACCACGGAGGCGAGTGTTGAGGAGATCGAGCCGGGAACTCGGGTGAAAGCGGCGGTTACTAAAATTCACGAAGACAATGTTTTCGTGCGACTTTCCGGACAATCAGAAGGCATTGCGACCCTTCACCATTTTAAAGATACGCCGAATGAGGGAGATCTGGTTGAGATCATTGTTCGCGGATTAAACAAAGAGGACGGCCTTTACGAATTGGCGGTCCCCGGGGCGAGTATTGGTGTCGCGGACTGGGATGATATAACCGAGGGCGCGGTCATCGATGCACTCGTGACGGGATCGAATACGGGTGGACTTGAAGTGGCAATTAATTCGATTCGTGGGTTCATTCCTGCCAGTCAAATTGATCGGTTTCGTGTCGAAGATTTTGGCGCCTACATTAATCAAAAGTTGACGTGCGTTGTCGTCGAAGTTAACCCCGAGAAGCGAAAACTCGTTCTCAGTCGCCGTGCAATCCTGGATCGAGAGAATGAAGAGAAACGCAAAGAGTTGCTCGAGGAGCTGGAAGCGGGGCAATTGCGAGACGGCGTGGTCACCAAGTTGATGGACTTTGGTGCTTTTGTTGATCTGGGTGGAGTGGAAGGGTTAATCCACGTTAGTAAAGTTAGCTGGTCTCGGGTTAAACATCCCAGTGAAGTTTTAACTGTTGGCGAAAACGTTCGCGTCAAAATCGAAAAGATCGACGAGAATGCAAACCGGATTTCGCTTTCGCACCGCGATACTTTGGAGCATCCATGGAAGGGGATTGATACGCAGTTTGCGGTCAACGACATCGTAAAAGGCACTGTTACCAAGATCGCCGATTTTGGTGCGTTTGTTAAAATTGCCCCGGGAATCGAAGGCTTAGTTCATATCTCTGAATTAGCGTATCAACGTGTTGCCAAGGTTAGCAATGTCGTTAACGAGGGGCAGGAACTGGAAGTTAAAATCCAGTCAATCGACCCTCAGTCTCAAAAAATATCTTTGTCACACAAGGCGTGTTTAGCGCCGCCTGCCCCCAAGCAAACTTCCGGGAAAAAGGAAGCAGTGGAAGCGGTGGAAGAGCCAGCACGTGATCTGGTTGTGCCGTCTAGTGGAGAGCCTTTGAAAGGCGGGACCGATCGCAAGTCAGGTGGTGAAGGTGTTGGGTTGAACTGGTAAGCAGGAGCGTCTCGTTCGGTGACCAGTTGTGGCGTTTTCGAATCATTGATGATCCAAGCAATCAGCGTGAGTGAGTTAATCAAAATTTGCTAAGCGCGACGTAATTCTTTTTAAGAGTAGTTTTCTTGTGTTTGGATTGAGTTAGAAATTATGCTTTGGCAACGCCTCGCCCGACCATTACTTTTTCTGTTGCCCGCGGAGAAAGCTCATTATTTTTCGATGGGAATGTTCAAGGCAATGTTTGCCCTGGGGATCGGCGGGGTGTTTCGTTGGAGGAACAAGGTGCAAGAGCCTTGTTTGAAAACGAAAGTGATCGGGATTGAATTTCAAAATCCAGTGGGGTTGGCGGCTGGCTTTGATAAGGATGCTCGCTGGTTTCCTCAGCTTGCAAGTCTGGGTTTCAGTCATGTCGAAATTGGTACGATCACGGGCGAGGCTCAATCCGGCAATCCTCAGCCTCGTTTATTTCGTTTGCCCGCCGATCGAGCGATTGTGAATCGAATGGGGTTCAATAATTCGGGAAGCGATGCGGTTGCGCGTCGCCTTGCGGTCACCCCCAAAGCGGATGCAAGCGATGTTTTAGGAATCAATATAGGGAAGACGAAAGTCGTTCCTGTCGAAGAAGCCACTAAGGATTACTTGCAAAGTTTTGAAAGGCTTTTCACGTTTGCTGACTACTTTACCGTGAATGTGAGTTCCCCTAATACGCCAGGCTTGCGAACTCTGCAAAACCGTGAGCCGCTGATTGACTTGCTGAGCAAGCTTATCAAGCTTAATCGTGAATTGTCTTTGGATCATGAATGCAGTCCCAAGCCGATCCTGTTGAAAATCGCGCCTGATGTAACTGAGGATCAGTTGAGTGATATCATTCTGATTTTGCGAGAGGTGGACCTCGACGGGGTAATTGCAACCAACACGACGATTGATCGAGCAGGGTTGGCGACTTCCGATCGAGCTGTTGAGGCGATCGGGAATGGTGGCTTGTCGGGAGCTCCACTGACAATGCGTTCGCGCGAAGTGGTTGGGAAATTGTACGATCAACTGAAGGGAGATATTCCCATCGTCGGTGTGGGCGGAATTATGCATGGCGAGGACGCTTGGCAGATGATTCGCTCGGGAGCTTCACTGGTCCAACTGTACACTGGTTTTATCTATGGCGGTCCGGCAACCGTCCGCCTAATGAATCGTTACATAGCCGATAAACTTAAACAGCACGGATTTCAGTCAGTTGCTGATGCGGTAGGCTCCGGAAGAGTTGAGGCGGGCGATGCTAAGTGATTTTTCCCTAGGATTTGTCGAGCATGTGTTTGATAGCCTCGGAGATATTGTTTATTGCGTGAAAGACCGGGAGGGAGTTTATCGATCTGTGAACCTCGCGTTTGTGGCACGGGTCAATGGCACAGATAAATCTGATTTGCTGGGTAAAACTGCATCGCAGGTTTTTTCAAAAACTCTAGCAGAAGGTTATGAGCAACAGGATCGTGTCGTTTTTCAAACTGGCCGACCCATTCAGGATCAGCTGGAGCGGATTACCAATTCGGACGGTTCAATAGGTTGGTATCTTGCAAGTAAATTTCCGATTCATGATCAGGACGACAGGGTGGTTGGACTAGTCGGTATTTCGCAAGATTTGAACTGGCCTAACGACAGTAATCCAGAATTAGCTGAACTAAAGGCTGTCGTCGAGTATATCAAGGACAATCTTGATCAGTCACTGAAGACGGAGCATTTGGCTCGACAGGTTTCCTTGTCGACAGTGCAATTAGATCGTCGAATGAAACGAGTGTTTCGATTGTCTACCAAAAAGTTCATTATGAAGTGCCGTCTAGAAAAGGCTTCTCGGCAGCTGGTCTCAACCAAAATATCTGTGTCAGACATCGCACTGGCGTGTGGATTTACTGACCAGAGTGCATTGACCAGGCAGTTTCGAAATGCAATATCAGATACCCCGGCTAACTTTCGAAAGAAAAACCAGAGCCTCTAAATGTAAATGCTCTTGGTTTTGATCTGTTGCTTGACGCGACAAATCATGCGCTCTGGCGTGTATTCTGCGGGTATGGATTTAACATAATGCTCACTTGTTCTTCTCAATTCATTCACAAAGATATGCATACTAATCTCCAAATTCAATTGTTAATGCGCGTGGTAGGTACCCGCAGTAGTTTTGTTTGAAAATGGAAAAATGTCGTATCTAATAATGGGCGAAGGTGAGTGTTACGGTGTTAATTTGGATGTTTGTTTAACATCGAAGGCGCTAAATGCCGGAGATACTATGGACTCGGAAGCATGGGTGCCGGACAGAGAAGAGATTGAAAGAGAGTGCCGACTTATTCGAAGTCGATGGGATTCTAGAGAACAATTGCTGCGAAAGTTACGGGCAATGATGGCTTGCGAATCGGGTATTTGTCGCAATCATTGATTGTCATGGTTTGCTTATCTCTAATTTTCGGGGTGAAATATTTTAAAGGCAATTTAGCCGGTTGCTTGCTCGCCAATGGTCTTGTCTCAGGTCTTGCTCTCCTGAGTTTGGGGTGGCAAAATTAGGGATTCCGACGAATTGAATACGAGCCCTTCATGAACGAATCCTCCCAGCCTCAAAAAAAATCTCGCAAACGACTGACCGTCCCCGATTTGATCGGGAAAAAGAGTCGTGGCGAGAAGATTACGATGCTCACAGCTTATGATTTTACGATGGCGTCGTTACTTGATGCTTCTGGCGTAGATGTGTTGTTAGTCGGGGACAGCATGGCAATGGTTGTTCAAGGTCATGAGAATACGCTGCCCGTGACGCTGGATGAAATGATTTACCATTCTGAAATGGTAGGAAGGGGCTCGGAAAATGCATTGGTGGTTGTCGATATCCCCTTTCCGATTAATCATCAAGGGATTCACCAATGCGTTACGGCAGCGGGGCGGATTTTAAAAGAGACTCGCTGTCAGGCGGTTAAACTTGAGGGTGGCGCCGAACAGGCAGAAGTGATCAGTGCGCTGGTGACCGCCGGGATTCCAGTGATGGCACACGTTGGTCTGCGACCACAGGCTGTCCATACGATGGGTGGGTATAAGATCCAAAGGGATCGAGATCAAATTATGGTCGACGCGACCGCGGCTCAAGAGGCCGGAGCCTTTGCCATCGTCTTGGAGTGTATTCCCGCCGAAATTGCAAAAGAACTTACCGATCATTTGGATATTCCAACCATCGGAATCGGTGCTGGCAAGCATTGTGATGGGCAAGTGCTAGTAATCAATGATATGCTCGGTTTGACAAGCGGCTATGTTCCAAGTTTCGTCAAATCGTATGCCAATTTGAAAGAGACGATTCAAGCCGCAACCGCAGAGTGGTGCACTGAGGTCAGGGAGCAAGAATTCCCATCTGATGATAACTCTTTCTAAAGAGCCGCCGCTTGTTTTTTCGAATCAGTCACGCAGATTTTCGAAGAGCATTGGTCCTTCTAATGGTGAACCGCTGTACGTATCTTGTTGGCTCTTTCGATTTGGATTGGACGATTGGGCGGTGATTGCCATGCTGTTGGTAGGTTCGCTGGAAAAGCGATGGAGATTCGCTTATCGTTGTGAGCTGTAAGACCCAGTTTTACTCAGTAGAAATGGATGCGAATTAAATGATTCTCCGAATGATGTTCAAGGCTGTTCTTCTTTTATTGTTTATGGTTGCTTGTTGCACTGATATATCCGGTCAGGAATTCGATGAATCCTTCGAACTTTGGCCGGTTGACTTGAAAATAAACGGAACCGTTATTGCTGGTGGCGGAAATGAACTTCCCAAAGAAGCCGCCGAGTATCTATTCGCAGTGGCAAACCGTTTCGGGGAGAGCGTGAGCGTACAGTTACCCAATGTTAACTCAGAATCAAATTCGGAAATGAGGGCTAAATTTGACGAAATTGAAAACCATCAGAATGTGAAGCTAATGAAGGCGACCGATCTTGAAGATGCTTCAACTATTAAAATCTTTGAGTCTGCAAAGATCATCTGGCTTCAAACGGAGGAGGTTTTAGGGGAGTCCTCGCAAGGTATTTTGGCAAGGTTGCTGCCGGTGTTGAAGGAAGCAGTTGGTCGAGGGGCGTTGGTTTGCGTGAATGGCGGTGCTGTTGAACACTTTGGCAAGTTGGTCATGACTTCGACTGATAACTCAATGTCATTCCGGGCGGGAGGAAATTTAGTTTTCGATTCTGTTATCAAGGCCGGATATCGCGACGAGACTGAGCGAAACGTCTTGTTGAACGCACTCACAGCCAACCCAAGTTGTGTTGGAATTGGAATTGAATCTGAAGCCTGTATTTTACTTTCGGGGCGAAAGATAAGAGTTCTAGGGGACGGCGCCGCCATATTTGCATTGGCAGCAAACGAAACGAAACCCGTTCGGATACAGGTGTTACGACAGGCGCGATCGCGGAGAGCCAATCCTTACGAAACGCTGGTGGATTTAACCGCTTGGAGACGTGATGCAATAGACAGGTTGGAAGAGTTGTTTCCGCCGGCTCGCCCGCAAGCGCCTTTGGTAAAAAACGGTAGCTTAGTGATTGTCGGAGGCGGGGGGATGCCGGCTGGGTTAATGGAAGAGATGGTCGAGTTGGCCGGCGGTTCGAAAGCCAAAATGGTTTACGTCCCGTGCAGTGAAAGCGATGAGGTTTCAAATTCACAGAGAATCGTAGAGGTTTGGGAGAAGATGGGGGTGAAGTCTGCCACATTTATCCATACCAAAGATCGGAACAAAGCGAATTCAGACGAGGTGTTTTTGGCGCCGTTGCGAGAGGCAACAGGAATTTGGTTTGGTGGCGGAAGACAATGGAATTTAGCTGATTCGTATTATGGCACAGAGGCTCATCGATTGATGAAAGAGGTGCTTAATCGCGGCGGTGTTATCGGAGGTTCTTCAGCGGGGGCATCGATTCAAGCGAGGTATATGTGTCGAGCAAATCC
>JAPOIJ010000163.1 GCA_029979005.1 Planctomycetota bacterium
GGAATTCGACGGCAACATCAGGAAATTACTTTGGACTAAGTCTTTTAAGTAAATTCTCGCTTTCTTGCAGAGAAGATGGTTAGCGGGGATTGCCAGAACGATCTCTTCTTCGATTAGAGTCTCAAATGAGAGATAGCTGGCAGATTGTTTTACCAAGGGTGAGAGAGCGAGTATGCCGACATCCAATTCGCCTTTTAAACAGGCTTGGATCAATGAATCAGAACTCGTTTCAATCAGCGAAAAATCTGCCTTGGGGAATTGCGTCGTAACCCGTTTGAGCAGCTCGGGAAAAAAATAAGGTGCGATAGTAGGTGTGGCTGAAACGCAGATTTGCCCAGACTGGCCATCGTCAGTAATCTGCCGCTTAGCATCCTCGACAAGCTGGAGAATTTTTTGAGCATGATTTTGAAGAATCTGTCCGGCCGGCGTCATTCGAATGGTGCGACCCTGCCGTTCGAACAGTGGTTGCCCGAGTTCTTTTTCCAGCTTTGCAATTTGTTGACTTAGCGCGGGTTGTGAAACGAAACAGTCTTTCGCAGCGCGCGTAAAACTCCGATGTTCTACAATTTTATTAAAATATCGGAGTTGGCCTAAGTCCATGTCGGTCGCCGTATGATCGATAATCTAAAAATTCATTATGGGGGTGATTTCAGCGGGATGCAAACCAAAGGACTCGCAATTTTAGATTTTTTGAACGCGCTTTCTTTGGCGTCTTTTTCTCGGTTTTTAGCTGAGCAAAACGGAGAAGCGGGGACATGGCAAGGTTGGCCAGATCAAACTGTAGAGATTGCCCAAACTGCATAAAAAAATCGCCTGCGTTCATCAAAACGCAAGCGATTTAGGACGTCGTATTGGTTGAGCTGTCCGATTGAGACGACTGTCAAAGGAAAGCTTCGACTGGGCAAATTCTCTCTAGGTTCCTCAATGTTTTAGGATCTGAATTACTAGAACCTCGTATTGTTATCGATATCGAAAACCGCTTGTTGAGGATAGATGCTGTATACCGTGTTGGTCAGATAGAGTTCTACAAATTCTGATACACGCTGAATCGGTTTTTTCGGAATTAAGACAATGTCGGAATCTCGAAGCCAAATTTCGTCAGATGGATGAGGGCGTTTACCGAGTAATGCACCGTTGAGGTCCAGTCGGGTCGCTGTGAGTCGCCAATCTTGATCGCGGCGGAACACAACCACTTCTCTAACGTTCCCGCCGGGTGTGAATCCACCCGCGAGTGCGATCGCCTGGATCACGGTGGTGGGCCCCACCATCTCGAATCGACCGGAGTTTGGAACTTCTCCGGCAACGTAGATATAGCTGGGAGCCCTCTGTGTCAGAATGGGCGTGACCTCGATTCCCCCCTGACGTCCCTGGTAGCGGGCATTGATTTCTCTTCCCATTTCCTCGAGTGTCAATCCAATTGCCGGAATGCTACCGAGCCCCGGAAGCTGAATGGTGCCGTCGGGAGAGACTGTTGCGGAACGACCCGTGCCCCCCTGCCCTGCTCGAGCATCAACCGAATTGATGATGTCCTCTAACGGAGTTTCCCCTTTGATGAGTTGGACGAGCATCTCAGGATTAATCACCCAGGCTTCGTAGCGCTTGTCGAGTTCTTTCTGCAGTTGTTCAACCGTTTTTCCGGCAACGGCTACCTGCCCAATTAAGGAAAGTGAGACCATGCCGTCAGAGCGAATCACAAGACTCTCTGCATTGAGCGAGGGGTCGATCGCAGATGAAATGCGGATCGTGTCACCTACAAACAGTTGGTAGGGTTTGGCTGATTTTTGACGGGTGCGTAAATACACCAGTTCTAATTCATCATTGACGCGCAAACGGTATTCTCCCATTGCAGGGCGACGGTAAGGACCGATGTACTCTCCGTAGGCCATAGACTCCCAGGGTACACAACCACTGTCACGCCATTTCGCCTCTGCCCCATTGCGTCCGGCAGTGAATTGATCCACACCCTGAAGTGATTTTGTCGGCATACGGTGGGCAGTTGCGGGCGCGACGAATCCGAACTGGCCTTGGTTAACCCCGGCGACGATACCGGAGTTGCTAACCGTTCCGGAATTGTTGGTGTCATAACCCTGGCAGAGTTGGATTTGTCTGGAATCAACTGCGAACGAGTCCGTAACAGCGGGAGTTATCTGTGATTGGCTGAAGTTTGATTCCGAGGTTGAACTTTGGCCGTTGACGCTCAACCATACCGCGGCAACCGACAAACACCCTAGCACGCTCGATTTGATTGATGTCGTGAGTCTCATGATTCACTGGTTCCTGTGTGTTCTGAAATATTCTCAGCGGGGAAAAACAAAAATCAGAAGATATGATTAAAAGAATTCTTTAAGACGGTCGGTTAACGTTTTTCCGGGAATGGAGTCGCGTTGATCAGCGGTGACTGCGGATTGCTGACTAGCGTTGTTTCTATCTCGGTTAAACGCGTTTGGAGCAGGGTTTACCTGATTGAATTTGCTGGCTTGGTTTTGATTAAACAGGCCTCGGTCCATCCAGCGGATTGACGATTGGTTCTCGTTAAGAGGAGCCTGCATGAGGGCCTGATATTGATCCTCCGCGGCTTTGGCCAATTCGAATTCACCTTTTTGTTGATGCGTCTTTGCGAGGTTTCTCCAGGTTTCGGGCGTTTGCTGCTTCATTAAACTTTGTTGGAAAAGTGAAACCGCTGATTCGAGCTGTCCAATTTTGGCCATTAGAACACCTAGTTCATTTGCACTTTTCGCATTGTCAGGATCACTTAGGAGTGCTGCTCGGTGAAACGCGATCGCTTTCGCAACGTCCATTGCTTGGGGTGAAGATTCAGATGGTCTCATCGAGGTGTGCAATTTTCCGAGGCAGCAAAATGCTTCTGCTGAAACTACATTTCGTCCTCCCGCTTGATCGAGACGATTTTGAGCGAACTGGAAATACTGTTGGACGGCCTGCCTCGGTGACGTCTGCTTTAGCTCTGTTGGTTGGATGATTGTGCTTTGATGGGTTTCTATCGTAGACGCGACACTTAGGAAAGCCTCTGATTCCAGATCGGCACCAATAAAATCTTGCGCTTCTTTCATAGCCATGACAGCTTCGGCAAGCGATTTACTGTAGTGGTTCGTGCTGGTTTGCAAATCATTAGAGATCGCAATAATTCGAAGCGCGGCATAGAACTCTTGTTGGGCTGAATAGAAAGAGCCACGACGTGAAAGTGACTTGCCGTATTCGATGTGATGCACAGCTTGGTGAGCGATTTGCTCGGGCAGCGGAAGACTCAGTGGTAAGGCAGTGGGAGCCTTCGGTGCGGCTACTTCGTTGCTGGCTTGACGAACGATGGTCTGCCGTTGATCCGTGCCATATTTATTGAACGCTGTACTGTTTTGATTGGCGGGCGCGACGATAGCTTGCGTTGCTTTTTGCGATGGTTTTTTAATGGCTGTTTTTGCAATTGACTCAATCAAGGACGCGTTGTTTACCGCGGTAGTTACTTGCGGAGGAGCTTCAAGGGAGGGGGCCGTGATTTGAGGAACGGCGGTTACCGTCGGTAGCGAAGAGAACGTCTCGGTTGAAGGCGCCGGTTTGGAAACTAGCTTTGGCTTGGCTTCAGTTGCTGCTTTGGCGGCTTTCGCCTTTTCAAGCGCAGACAGTTGACTGCCGGGGCTGGAATTGTCTTTTTTAAGTTCCGCAAGCGGGCTTGCTGCGAGTGGTTGATCTCCAAGTGGGGTTGGGTGGGGGAACGATGAGAAAGACTTGAAGCTATCGTTTTTTGACTGAAACGTAACGGAGGTTTTCGTTTGCGGTGAGAACGAATGAATTGTGAAACTGGTCACAACAGCGGCACCGATGCCTATGCCAATGTATTTCTTAAGCTCTTGCAACATTTCAAACCTCAGGAGAACAGTTCATTTTTCGAGCGAATTGGGATGGCGAGGGTAGTTGCCCGAACCTCGCAACTCGAATGCACTCGATGCTGTGTTTCTCTCAGAGGCATCGTCAATTCTCTTTCTACCTCTTGCTCGCGTTGTGCAGATAACCCGTTTTTTTGCGAATGTGCGGGCAGATTGATCCTTATATTTGTTACAGCTTAACGGCATTTCGGTCTGGCAAGGAAGAATAGCTGCCTAGTCGTTAAACTTTGACTTCGCCCGTTGCAGGCGTCTCGGCGGCTAGAGATTTTGAATCAATTGAGACGCGCTGTCGTCGATATTTTGGTTTTTGAGATGATTGGAAAATCGAGGTTGGGTTGTCAGGTACTATGGTTTGGTCACCGTGTTCGGACATCGCAGCCTCACTTCATCGCGGCAGCCCGACGCCAGAATCCGGTGGCGAAAACGTGTTTACCGGGCGGGGGAAGGAAAGTTGAGCCGATTTGTCGCGGCTTGGCGGCGGAAGGCACGTTGTTTTTATGGGAAATCCACTGAAACCCGTAGCCCTATGATAATTTAGGCGAATCTGTCATAATCTGCCGCAAGGGGCAGTTGAATTCGGCCTCTTTCGCAGATTTGACTTAGATAGCTCAATTCCCCGCGGACGAATGGTTCCCGACTTCGGTAGGCTACCGACGGGTTGTCTTTGGGAAGTTCTGATGGAATTCACCTTAGCAGTAATTCGATAGGGTGATCATACGTTGAGCTTTGACAGATATTTGAAAACAAAAGTTAATGACCAAGTTGGTTTGTTTTGTCCGCCAGCAAAGGTCCTTTGGGAGAAATTTTGCAAGTGTATAAAATTCTGAACAGTGGCGGTCTTGGAGTTGCTGGAAAACAAAATGAACTGATTGAATTAGCTTTGACCCACGGTTTCAACGGTGTCGAAGTCGACATGGTTGATCTCGTTGGACGCCATGACACTCTCGGTAAGCAATTTGCGTGTCAATTTCTGCAGAGCGCCAAAATTGATATGGGCACCTTCGAGTTGCCGGTGGATCTCGGTGCTTCGGACGACGATTACAAAGCAGCGATGGAAAAGCTGGATACGATTCTCGATTTAGCGACAACGCTTAATGCCAAAGGTTGCTATGTCAACGTGGCCACCAGTAACGGCCTTTATTCATTCCAAGAGTGTTTTGAAAAATATCAGCAACGCCTTCAGGAATTGAGTGAGAAGTGTACTGAGTCTTCACTGAACATCGGTCTGTGGCTTCGTGGCACTGACTCTGAAGTACCTGACGGCGAATTTAAATTCATTCAAACGGCTGAGGAATTGTTGACGCTTGTTAAAGCCGTGGGGCAACCCAACGTCGGAATTTGCGTCGACGCATTTCAGTGGGTCGCTGGTGGTGGTACCGTAGAACACCTCGTCGCAGCCGGTTTGTCGGATGTGGTATCCGAAGTGCGTTTGGCGGATGTCGCCGAAGGTGCTGATATGGCCGCCTTGAAAGATTCCGATCGCTCATCGTTACCTGGGGACAGTTTGGATTCGTTCTCTGTAAAACTTTGCAGAGCACTCTCTGAAGCTGGTGTTGAAGTGCCGGTTTCCATCTCGACCGACCTTGGAACATTCTCTTCGGGGACTCGAGACGCGATCGTCGGAAGCATTACGAAGCAAATCGATTTGCTGGTCGCCGGCGAACACCCTGCCGAAATTAAAGCGGCAGAAGCCAAGGCTGCCGAAGACGCTGCTGCTGAAGCCGATTCAGAGGCAAGTGATTCTGATGAATCCGCTCCGGTAGCTACCTCTTAAGATGGCTTTCGGTTAACTTTAAATTTCAGAACCTCAGGTTTTACAGCTTGGGGTTTTTTTATAGGCATCGGGAGGCGGGGCACCATTGGGGTGAGCTAAGCGGCATGTTTATGCCGTTGAATTA
This sequence comes from Planctomycetota bacterium, assembly GCA_029979005.1. GTDB lineage: Bacteria > Planctomycetota > Planctomycetia > Pirellulales > Pirellulaceae > Mariniblastus. The sequence continues at coordinate 5,795 of JAPOIJ010000163.1, forward strand.
AATCGCATCTTAATTTTGTAAAATCGCCCGTTATTCGATTGAAAACCCGTGCTCATTTGCGATGCTGTTAGCCTTAACAAAAACCACTTTCGTTGAAATTATTTATGTCGAGCCAACTCAATAAATACAGTAGTCGAATCACTCAGCCCAAAGTTCAAGGTGCCTCTCAGGCAATGCTTTATGGAACCGGGATGACCTCGGAAGATATGAACAAGCCCCAAATTGGAATTGGGAGTGTTTGGTACGAGGGTAACACTTGCAACATGCATCTCGATAAACTCGCTGCTGAGGTAAAACACGGGGTGGTTGAGTCGGGCATGGTGGGAATGCGATTCAATACCATTGGTGTGAGTGACGGCATTTCGATGGGAACCGATGGGATGAGTTACTCCTTGCAGTCCCGGGATATCATTGCTGATTCGATTGAGACCATCATGAGTGCGCAGTGGTATGACGCGTGCATTGCGCTACCCGGGTGTGACAAGAATATGCCCGGGTGTTTGATTGCCATGGGGCGGTTAAATCGTCCTTCTTTGATGGTTTATGGAGGGACTATCCGCGCCGGCGTGATGGGGAAGCGAAAGCTCGACATTGTCTCTGCGTTTCAGTGCTTTGGCGAGTATGTGGCCGGAACCATCGATGATGAAACCCGGCAGGAAATCGTAAAGAAATCATGTCCTGGAGCCGGTGCTTGTGGTGGCATGTACACGGCCAACACAATGGCCAGTGCGATTGAGGCACTTGGAATGGCCTTGCCATTTAGCGCTTCCATTCCTGCCGAGGATGCTGACAAAATCAACGAATGCCATGCGGCAGGTCCTGCAATTTTGAAGTTGCTGGAGCGGGATATCAAACCAAGAGATATTATGACGCGGGAAGCATTCGAAAATGCAATGGTCGTCATCATGGCCCTGGGCGGGTCGACCAATGCTGTACTGCACTTGATCGCGATGGCGCGATCGGTAGACGTGCCGTTGACGCTGGATGACTTTCAAACGATCAGCGATCGAGTCCCGTTTATCGCAGATTTGAAACCGAGTGGGCGATTTGTGCAGGAAGACCTGCACGCCGTCGGAGGTACTCCGGCGGTCATGAAATTCCTATTAGACGAAGGAATGTTGCACGGAGATTGCCTGACGGTTACGGGTCAGACACTTGCGGAAAATGTCGCTGAGTTGCCTGGTTTAGAAGCGGAACAGGAAGTGATCCGGCCATTGAGTGATCCGATTAAAGCAACCGGTCACATTCAGATTCTACGAGGCAATTTGGCTCCGGATGGTGCGGTTGCAAAAATTACCGGAAAAGAGGGGTCTGTTTTTCAGGGCACGGCCAATGTCTTTGACTCAGAAGAAGCGATGGTCGCGGCGCTGGAAGCCAAGCAGATCAATCGCGGTGATGTTGTCATCATTCGCTTCGAAGGTCCCAAAGGCGGTCCGGGGATGCCGGAGATGTTGACTCCTACCTCGGCAATCATGGGAGCCGGTCTGGGAGCTGATGTAGCACTTCTGACGGACGGTCGCTTTTCAGGAGGCTCTCATGGGTTCATTGTTGGTCATATCACCCCGGAGGCTCAGGATGGCGGTCCACTCGCGCTGGTAAAAAATGGGGACTCAATTACGATTGATGCTGACCGGAACAGTATCGAAGTCGCGATTAGCGATGAGGAAATGGAAGCCCGGCGAGCCCAGTGGTCGGCGCCGGCCCTTAAGGCCACCAAAGGGACACTTTATAAATATATTAAAAACGTCAAATCAGCGTCCGAGGGCTGCGTGACCGACGAGTAGTCTCAATCACTGACTGGAATGAACTGTTTGGCCAATCGGGTCGTAAATGATAAGGTGAGGCGTGGTTCGCTCATGGGGATTGGTTGGATTTTTTGGTTTCCGATCGTCGATGAGAGGATGCAACCTCCAAAATATTTGGATTGTTGTGATGATTTAGTTCCGGCAGTTCGATGAATGTCGGAGAGGTGCTCTCTTTTGAGAGTTGTAAATAACGTTTGATGATTAGGGGGCGAATTGGAATCGACCGGATTGCTTGAAGTTGTGTTGGCGTGTCGTAGCTGGTCAGAGGGCTACGTAAAAATCTGACCAAAACTTTTATTTGCAGAAGATAACTCTTTCGCAATGGCTGCCTAGAAATAGGCTGCCCCGGCTGATAGGTTTCGCTGGAGAGCCTAGACTGCTGGTCACCAATTCCAGATCGCAATCAGTCATGTTTGACACGCGGGTTGTTAAATAAAGTTTCAGACTAGTTTGAATTTCAGGGTGTCGTTGCCCGGTGGTTCGAACGAAATTTAAATCGACGACTACACACGTAGAGGATATAGCGGATTCATCGCGGGACGCGGGTTCGATCCCCGCCGCCTCCACTGGCGCCGGACTTACAACCCGGCTCAAACCAAAACAGGCTCGTCAGTTGATTCTGGCGAGCCTTTCTTTTTTGCCCTTTGTATCGCGGGTGTTTTATACTTGGCGACCACTCCAACGCGATTGTCCGGGAAACCTCCCAGCCGGCCTTCGGTACATCATGCTTAACAGAAGTTTGTCAGTCTAAGAACCATTCCATCATCCCCGAAACTAGATACAACGTACCCAGCCAGCTCAATATTCCTACGCACAGGTTCAATAAACGAAAGCGGAGAAAGATGACCGAAAGTAAAGTTGTCACGACGCCTCCGAAAAACCAGAGCGGAAATGTGGAAGATGCAAATCGGTGAAAGCCACTTGCAAGCGGTGAAATAAACTTTGGATCGTCCAACATCGCACGCGGCATATGTCCAAGTTCACCCCAAGCAAGGAGCCATGTCCCTCGCATGACTAAAAGTAAAGGAATCGAATTTGCTGCGGTTATGCAGGCGTTCCTTTTCCAGGGGATCGTCTTCTTTTTGCGCGAAACTTGCTTTTTTCCTACAGTCGCAGCGTAGGGATTTGAAGTGTTTGAATTCATTGATGTGTTGTTGTGGCTTGTTGCGCTCCTAATGCTAGGATAACGACAGACGATGCAAAAAAGAAAATAGCACTTTGAAGCTGCTTCTCATGTTAGCTTAGAGAGCGTTGGCTGACCCTCCCCCTTGAAGAGTCCCGCGATCTCTCTCATTTCCTTCTCTTCCTATGGGGTCGCCAAAGTCGGCGGAGAGCTTCGTTTGTAATTCGATTGAGTCATCTCACGCCAGACCGGTCAATGTTCCTGTACTGCTGGAAAATTGATCTAATTCGATTTGCATCCTTTGCAGCATGCTGACAAAGACATTGCACAGCGGTGTGTTGTTATGCGGGTTAAAAGCCAGATGTTGTCCGTGGCGAAACCCACCCCCCGCGAGGATGATGGGGAGGTTGAGGTTGTTGTGGATGTTGGCATCTCCCATGTGGCAGCCATAGAGCACCATCGTGTTGTCCAACAGGCTGCCGTCAGCTTCCTCAACTTGCTGGAGATCCCGAAGCAGTTCCCCAAACAGTTCCATCTGTGCGATTTCGATCTCTTCCAGTTGTTTTAACTTCGTCTCATCTTTACCGTGATGGGAGAGGTTATGGTAACCACCGAGCGACCGGCCGTCGTCAAAATTCACGCCCGGCGTGCGCACACTACCCAGAAACAGAGTGATTACCCGAGTGGAATCCGTCTGAAAGGCGAGCCGTGACATATCATTCATCATGCGGATCATTCCAAAGAACTCCTTCTTGTCACTTGGGTATTCCGGCATGGCTTCGTTGACCTTGGGCTTGAGGCGGGTTTCCCAGGCTTTTGCTTCGGTAAGTCGCTGTTCGAGGCTTCGGACTGCGGTTTGAAACTGGTCGATCCGCCTGCGGTCAGAAGCACTCACGCGTTTACTCAGATTCGAGCTTTGCCCCAA
>JAPOIJ010000256.1 GCA_029979005.1 Planctomycetota bacterium
CATTATTCATGCTGAGTGTTTTCGCATTGGCGCCTACCCAGGTTAGTGCGGATGTCTTTATTGATTACGGCGTCGATGAAGGGGGCGTTATTTATATCGACCTTGAAGCTGAGACTGCGAATCAGGCGGTTCATTTCTTTGCGACCGGCATCGTTGCCGAAAGTGGAGCCGATGGACTTGAGTTTAATGTACAGGTTGGGGATGGCGGCTCCTTTTTAGGCGGAACTGACACGGCACCCACTATTACTTCGATCGATTTAATCACCGGAACGGTATGGGAATCTTCCAGTCCTACTCAGTCAGATCCTGAAGTGCATCCGTTGATTCGTCAGAGCACGGTTGATACGGCATCGTTGGTTTCATCGGATGGCCAGATTGGAACTATCGTTTTTGATACGACCGGATTTGGTGTCGGCGAAATTGATTTTCGCCTCTCCGGGGTGGCAGGTAGTTTTAACACTACGTTCTTCCAAGGAGTCAACTCATTATCGACGGTTGCTCCTAATGCAATCATCCGAGTTACCGCCGTTCCTGAACCTGCTTCTGGTTTGCTGATATTTGCCGGCTTGGTCGGAGTCGCGCTGCGTCGTCGCCGGTGATCCTGTTGGCAGCGTTGCTCGATGGTTAGCCCTTGCTTGACCGTCGCGGTTCCACGAGCAAAATCACTTGAGGTTTTCTGGAACCCCTCTTTCTGGCTGGTCTCTCGGTGCAATTCTTCAAGCGTTGCAGGTCGCTGGGAAATTGGATTAAACACCTAGTTCCCCTCTAAAATCGGTCTTTGATAACGGATTTTCAATTCTGGTTTGTTGGTATTCAATGCACGGAGTTGCGATTGGGTGAACAGCAGCGAGTAAAAACTTTACAATTGTGACGGCTGTAACTAAATTACCGGTTCTAATGTCGATTCAACTTTAGGACCCTCCCCATGCTCAGTCGAATCAAATCCTCCCCTCGGCATCCCCGAATCCGCCCTCGCGGCAATAAAAGAATCTCCAATCGCTTAACGGCAAAACTTGCTTATGAGGCGTTAGAGCCTAAGCGTTTGCTTGCTGGAGATTTATCATCCGATGGTGTTTGGCAAACCCTTCCCAAAGATGCAGTGCATTCTGCGGTTGGAGTCAATTATATTCAGGCAAGCGAGTTCAGTCTTTACGATATCAATGAATCGGAACTATTGAGTGCGTTGAATGAAGCGCCGCTGGAGTTCACACCCGACTATTGGGATAGTTCGATTGTCCTTTCGATACCAACGCCCCTCGGGACATTCGATCAATTTAGAATTGTCGAAGCGCCCGTTATGGAGCCAGCGTTGGCCGAGCGATTTCCGGATATCAAAACGTATCGTGGTTTCGGTGTAGAGAATGCCGCGGATACCATTCGTTTGGATTTTACCTCTCACGGATTTCATGCATCGGTGAGGGATGCGACGCACGGGAATTATTACGTCGATCCGTATTTTCATCTAAGCGACGGTCCTTACATGAGTTACTACACTCAGGGGCAGATCATTGATTCGGAGCGGGCGACGTTCAGCGAGTCTGTTTTTTCGAATTCTGGCGAACTGATTTTTTCCAATCAAGATTTCGATACCCAACTGCATTCTGAGTTGCATGCTCACTCAATAGCCCACCACCACTCAGAGTTGCATGACCACTCTGAGTTTGATCATCTGAGCGGAGACGAAAGTGATCACGACTTGGTGCCTTTGGGTGGCGAAGGTGAAGGAGATATCTACGGGTTTGGACCGCACGGATCACAGTTGCGGACCTACCAATTGGCTGTTGCGGCGACCGGAGAATACACCTCTTTCCATGGCGGTAGCAAAGCTGACGGTCAGGCTGCGATCGTGACGGCGATCAATCGTGTGGTAGGGATTTATGAAATTGACATTGCTGTTCGAATGGTTTTGGTCGGAAACAATGATGATCTCGTTTACACCAACAGTAGTACCGATCCTTATACCAACAACAATGGATTTACGATGTTGAGTGAAAACCAATCCAACGTGGATTCGGTTATTGGAAGTTCAAATTATGACGTTGGGCATGTTTTTAGCACGGGCGGTGGCGGAATTGCATCGCTTGGGGTTATTGGTCAGAACGGCGCAAAAGCAAGAGGTGTTACAGGGCTTGGATCACCGGTGGGAGATGCTTTTTATGTCGATTTTGTTGCTCATGAATTAGGCCATCAATTCGGCGGGAATCACACGTTTAATGGCGATAGTGGGAATTGTGCAGGAGGAAACCGGAACGGAAGCACTGCCTATGAACCGGGAAGTGGTTCAACCATTATGGGCTACGCGGGAATTTGTGGAGATGACGATCTCCAAAGTAATAGCGATGCGTTTTTCCATTCCGAGAGTATCGACGAAATCCGCACTGAGGTAACGACTGGGACGGGAAATTCCTCGGCAACGATTACTAGTACTGGTAACTCTATTCCGACAGTTGACGCCGGTTCGGATTTTGTAATTCCGGCTCGAACGCCTTTTGAGTTAACTGCAGTGGGTTCGGATAGTGACTCGGGAGATGTGTTGACCTATTCCTGGGAGCAACGCAACCTAGGGCCGCAAAGGGATGCAAGTGACACTGACAATGGAAGCAGTCCAATTTTCCGCGCTTGGAGCCCGACCACCGATCCAACCCGTGTCTTCCCTCGAATCTCAGATTTGATTAACGGGACCAGTGTTATTGGTGAACAGTTGCCAACCACAGATTGGAGTTCAATGGATTTCAGGGTGGTCGTCCGGGATAACGCAGCCGGGGGCGCTGCTGTAAATACCGATGATATGGCCATTGAAGTTGTTGATACTGGTGGCGGTTTCTCAGTGACCAGTCAGTCGAGTGGAGAGACTTGGGGGAAAGGGACTACGCAGACAATAACCTGGAATGTTGCTGGTACGACGGCAAACGGAATTGATACCGCTAATGTTGATATCTTCTTTGCCTCCGATGGACTGAACTACGATACCGTCCTGGCAACCGGTGTTGCGAACGATGGTTCTCACGACATCATCGTGCCGGATGTGGAGACTCTTTTTGGCAGGGTTAAAGTTAAAGGAGCGGGGAATATCTTCTTCGACATTAACGATTCCAACATAGCCGTTGGCGTTGCCGTGACTCAATACACTTCGACAGATACGCCAGTGAACATCATTGATAATACGACCATTCAGTCGACCATCACGATTGGGAATGACGGCGTAATCGAAGATTTAGATTTACAGTTGGACATTACTCATACTTGGGATGCTGATTTAATTGCCACGCTTACTTCCCCCGGCGGTACTGTTTTCACACTGTTTAGCGAAGTCGGCGGCAGCGGCGACAATTTTACCGGAACCTATTTTGATGACGATGCCGCTGATTCAATTACTTCCGGTTCGGCGCCGTTTGCCGGATCGTTCCGGCCGGTCGATGCGTTCGCTCCTCTTAATGGTACAGATGTAGTGGGTGATTGGATCCTGTCAATTGAAGATGATGCGACGCAGGATCAGGGCACGCTAAATACGTGGTCGCTTTTTGTCACATTTGTTGAGAATACCGATATCACCACGCTGGTCGATTCAGATACCGGGGCAAATGAGGTTCTGGAGGATGCCGCGGTTGGCGCAGTCGTCGGTGTGACTGCCTTTGCAGATGATCCCGATTCAGGTGATACGGTGACTTATGAATTGACAGACAACGCTGGCGGCCTGTTCGCGATCGATGCCAACAGTGGCGTGGTGACGGTGGCTGGGACACTTGATTTTGAGACGGCGACAAGTCACACGATTACTGTGAAAGCGACCAGTACCGATGGAAGTATGGTCAGCAATGACTTCACTATCAATGTTCTCAATGTCAATGATGCCGTTTTGACCAGCCGCCAAATCTACTACAAGGATTCGAATTTTGATGATGGAGACATGGGGGCGGTTGCTCCGGGGAAAAGTGTGCTGGAGTTCGGACAGACTGCCACGTTTGCTAATTACACCAGCTACTGGAAAGGGATCAATGGATTCGTGATTGATCTAAATGATCTCAATCAAGTCCCAACAACGGGTACGGTGGGTGACTTCTTTGAGTTTCATGTTGGCAACGATGACACCCCCGCGGGTTGGGCGACTGCACCCTCCCCTACTCTGGTCTATCAAAGCGACATCGATGCCAGTGGAACGGATCGAGTGTTTTTGACATGGGCGGACAATGCAATTGAAAACACCTGGTTGGAAATTTTAGTTCTCGCCAATGCGTCGACTGGTTTGGCAAATCCCGAAGTCTTTTATATTGGCAACGCGATTGGAGAAACTGGCAACGATTCAGCCAATGCAGTGGTGAATCTCGCAGATGTTGCCGGAGTGCGAGCAAACCAAACCGGATTTGGATCGACGGATATTGCAGATCCTTACGATTTTGATCGCAATGAGAAAGTGAATCTGATTGATTTAAGTATCGCGAGAAGTAACCAGTCAGGATTTTCACCACTGAAACTGATCACTCCGTCGAATAGTAGTAGTCGAGGATCGGGCTGGAGTGGATCCGGAAATAGCGAACCCGGGAATGATGAGAAGTCGGGTTTCGGATTTGATTTTGGCTTTACAATGGGAGCCGATTTTGGAACGGGTGACGTTAGTAAAGAGTCCGGTTCTAATTCTGGAAATCAAAATCTAAATATGCCGCGTGAGTCGGAAGAATCGGGGCAAACGATGCCGCTACAGCTCGCCGGTAATCAATCCAACCAGCTTGC
>JAPOIJ010000114.1 GCA_029979005.1 Planctomycetota bacterium
ATCGGAACGCGCGGCTCTTTCGCTAATGAAAACGCAAGCTGCTCATACCATTGATCATTCTGATGGACGAGACTTTTGATCTTTTTCCAAATCTCGACGGGTGGCCCAAAACCACTCCAATCAACCTTAAGAACGCGAACACCGCGGCGTCTCATCTCACCGAGCAGTTTTTGGTAATTCGCATAAAGTTCCTGAAGGTAATCCAATGGAACACCATCCTCTTCTTCGCGTCCTCGTGAGTGCATTCGCTCAAAACACTCCTCCGGAGAAACATCGAGGTATACAAAAATATCCGGAGGCATCACATCTCTACTCATGTTGCGATAAACATCAACGTAAAGCTGATACTCTTCGGGGGTCATAAAACCTCGCTCCATCGCAGTGGTCGCAAAGACGGTGTCACCATAAATGGGACGATCCTGAACAACGACAATGCCGCGATCACCCCAGGCCATTTCTACCGCCAAGCGGTGTTGCTCATAGCGTTGACAAAGCATGAACATCTGCATCGCGAAGCCGCCACCCGTGTTTTTCCCACTTTGCAGATCCTCGTAATAACGCTGCAGGAAATGATTGAATTTTGGGTGATGCGTTGGTTCTTCCATCACCCGAGTCGGATGCCCGGCGGCCATCGCCGCCGATGCGATGGCATGACAGGCATTTGTTTTTCCAGCACCAATATTCGCATCGATTGCAATAAACAAACCTTTTCGCTGTTTTTCTTCTTCAAATGACACGTTGCTGTTCCTCGAAAATGATGGAATATCTTCGCTACGAAAAAAGAGATTGGCCACAAGGTAACTGCCCCGGCCTTCGTTATCAAGGACAAGAAAAATCTCACGAGAAATATCTGGTAAAAAAATACCACTCACAATCGCAGAGTGCCATTCAGACTGGCAAACTGCTTTTATCGCTCTATATTCTCATCCAATAAATCGAAATATGAGTTCGAAATTAGTTGATCAGGCTGAATCCGTAAGCGATTCATTAGCTCTTCCGCAATTGCCATTCCAACCGCAGAGGTTTCATTCTCATCAAGCACCACCTCTAACTCGAGAAATGTCCCTAACCCCTCGACTTCATCCAGGTGAATTCTTGTTTGTCCGATGAACGACAATTCGCGCCGCTTAGTCACGACCCCCAAAAGCCCATTGCTCGCCGTTAATAGCGATTTCACTTCAGCGGCTGAATCAATTTCAATTCGCATATAATTCGAAGTTTTGGGGCCCAACAAATCCTGCCGCTCGTAGTAGAGCAATTCTGCTCTGCCGTCGGAAAACTCACGGAGCTTTAGCCTGCCTTTTTGGGAATCAAAAAAACTATCGATCTGTTTTAAAAGAACTGGCTCGCCATCCGCTAATCCTGCCACTCTTGCTTTTAATTTAGCAAATGCCGAACTTGGAATACTTGCTTTAATTTCAACATTTCTTGCCATCGAAGATTCCTGACCTTTTCCCTAAAGACGAAATGCTTCCAAGGAGATTCCGCTCGTTTAAACAAGCTCCTGCATGTAACGAATACTTTGCTCAGCTAAGGCATCAATGCCCGGTTCATAATCGAACACCTCAACACTGACCCAACCGTCATAATTAACTCCCTTAAGTGCTGCAAAGATTGGTTCAAAATCTACCTCCCCCATTCCCGGGCCGCGACGGTTAGGGTCGTTAGCGTGAAAATGCACCAGCCAATCTTGACTATCCTTGATAATGGATGGAATCGTTTTCACTTCGGTCGACATTGCTTTTACATCCAGGTGCAGTTTTACATGCGATGAATCGACAGCCTTCGCAATTTCAATTGCCGATTCGGCTGTCAACATGAAATTGCCTTCCTCCGGACCCAGCGGCTCGAGCGCTAATGTCACGCCACATTCCTCCAACACCGGTGCTACGCAGGAAAAAACTTCGACAGCATAATCAAACCCTTGCTCCGGCGTGACTCCCGGAAGAAGATTCCGCTGCGGTGGTGAACCGAACACCATGACTTGCCCTCCAAGGTCACCACACAAACGAGCAAGCTCACCTAAATAATCTGCCGTTTTCTTCCTGACTTCCCGATCGGATGTGGTCAGATGCAAACCGTTCGTTTTTGCCAGCAGCCAATGCAAGCCAACGATTTCGATCTCAAGCGAATCTGCCAGCTCACGCAACTTTTGTCGTTGCGATTGAGAAACATCGTAAACGCTCTCCGCAAGCGTAAATGGAGCAATCTCAACTCCACGGTAACCCAATTCCGCCGCATGGGAAAAAGCCTGCTCATGGGGCCAGTCTTGGTAAAGTTCGTTACAAATCGCGAATTTCATGACAATACATTTCTCTTGCGTAGAACTGAAACATCGCCAGATTAACAGATTGTCGACGTTTGAACGACCGCCGACCAATCTCGGTACGGTTTTCAAGAGAGAGGCTTTCAACGCGTTCGACGAGAACTCGAGCTGACCATGATTTTGCAATCCGATGCGGATTCCCGCTAATCGCCATCTTACCCCCATCAATGACCCATGCATTGATTATAATTGGGAGCGAGGTTCCAACCGGGACGCTCGGAAATCTTCCTTGGGAGAGTTTCATTTTTTGATCAAATATTTGATTCGTCGTATACACCCCAAACTAAAACCCCAACCCGAAAATTACTTAACCGACAAGGTTTATCAAGGTTTCCGCGAACTTGGCAAACCCTGTTGTAGTCAGGGGCAAGGTAGACAATTCGCCGTTTGCATAAATCCAATAAATCCGTCAAACTTCAGCTTGCCCCCGCTACCGTCAGTTTTTGCACAAAGTGTTTTGGCTGGTTCCTTTACATTGACAACCGCGGTCACAGCCTGTTCTTTTCAAACAGATTTCAATCCCGAACGAGATCGTTTTATGTTCCACTTTATCAAGCCTACGATATTCATTTTGGCCATGCTCCAATTCTGCTCAATAGGACGTGCTCAACAAGACTACCGAATCGACGAGGTAACTGAATGGAATTTGCAAGCCGTAATCGTTCCCAGAGAAATAAGTGAATCTAAAGACAATTCTCAGAATGAAATAAGTTACCGGGAAAAGCGAGTAACTGTCAGAAAGCCGGTCACCGAAGAGCTAGTTCGTGTCGAACAAAACATTGTTTACAAGCCAGTGCTAGTTACCAACTCATTTCAAACTACAGCGGCTATCCCTGCCCCAAGGCTATCGTTTCCACAGCGTCGACTGCAATGGACTCCGGGAGCTTACCGCGTTGATCCGATCAGTGGCCAAACAACATTCCAACGGGGAGCACTCCGCTGGAATACAAATTCAACTTTTCAACCGGCTTACCAAAACACTCAAACCAACGTGCCGGTTTATGCGTACCAACCGGAGTTAGTAGAAACAAGGACTCCCGTCACAGTGACACGTTATGTTGACGAAGTCGTAACACAGCGGATTCCTCTTGAACCGAAAGTTATCAATGACACCGTTGAAAAGCTTGTTCCGGTCAGGGTCAGATACAAAACACCTATCAATTCGGCTGGACAACCAATTGGCCCCACCGAACGAATTGTTGTCCAAGAGGACGCCGTCCCAATGGACACTGTACCTGCCCTGAATCCTCCGACAGATGAAGTCACTTTTCGAGCGAACAAAAAATCGAAACCTTACACTAGTGTTTTAAAACCAAAGACACCTTCGAGTACGACTGACGGTTTCACCGGCGTATTAAAACCAGTTACAAAATCTCAATCACCTGTAACGAAGGAAATCGTTGAGTCTAACTTTAAAGAAACCACTCCTGAAAACTCTAAGATTTCCAAACCATTGATTGAAACTCCGAACGGGCAAATTAATGAGAGCGGAACACCTGTGCCCGCTTTGGAATCCAGTATGAAGTCTGTCTGGACCAAATAGACTCTCCCGTGCGTTCTGGATTCGGCAAGACTCTCTCACACATTCGTGGCCTTAAACCCGTCAGAACGCGGTTGCCCTTGGGCAAAATATTTTGCCTGCCTCTCGATCTATTCACCTTGCATCCCGAGCGATTTCAGCGCGTGGGTGAACCTGAGTTATCAGTTCCCCAAGAACCATCGAAGTATTATTGAAGTTAATCGCTCTGAATCACCCCTCAGCAGTTTTTGGGAAATCTTCGGTTTATTAGCCAATAAACGAAAACACCTGTCGAATAGAGGGCGAAACTAGAATCGAAATCAAACACAACCAACAAATCCGCTTAACCGGAAAAACCGGTGATAATACCGTCATTTCCAAAGCAGAGTTGTGAAAGAAATTTTAGATTTACCCCGTTTTAGCTTTCCCTCGATCAATGTGACCTACTTTTACAAGTCTCTCGTTGGGCAAATTTTGGTGCCGAAGGTACGCTATAGGCTTGCGCGGCACTCGGGTTACCCATCCGGGACCGTAATCCAAAAGATTACAAACGGATAAATATAGCGATGATCCAATTTTTTCAAGAAAGCGTGAACTACGTCAATTTACCGGTCACCACCCTAATGATCATGACACTCCTTTACTGGGTGATGGTCATGATCGGTGTGTTTGGATTTGACTCGTTCGATTTTGATTTTGATGCAAGTCCGGAGGTCGATGTCGATATCGATGCCGGATTCGGCATCGACGCAAACACAGGGTTGGATGCAGCTCCCGCAACCTCACTGGGCGGGGGAAGTAGTACAACTGGAAATGATGGATTCTTTCGTGCGGTATTTGAATTCTTCTACCTAGGAGAAGTACCGATCGTGATTATTGGCACGTTCTTTATGTTGTTTTTTTGGATTTCGACCTTCGTGTCGAATCACTATTTCAATGTGGAACAATCCTTTTTGAGATCAATGTTGTGGCTTTTACCCAACCTCGCAATTAGTCTGGTTTGTACCCGAATAAGTATGATTCCATTCGCGATGCTGTTTAAAAAACCACCACCGGAGAATATTAGACGGGAAGAAATGTACGGCCTGATCGGATTGATCACCACAAGTGAGGTGACTGAGACATTTGGCCAAATGGAAATCAAATTAGAAAACGAACCCGAGATGAGAATCAATGTTCGCACAAACCCTGGGGAATCTCTTGCCCGAGGCGACGCAGCGAAAATCATCTCTTTCAACAATTCAAACGGAACATTTTTGGTTGAACTCACCAAATGGGAGAAGAGCGTAGATGGATAACATCTTTCTGGCACAATCTGATTCACTTTACTGGCTAATTTTCTTTGTCTTTTTTGGCATCTTCATCATCGGCGGCGGAATTGCAGCCTTGATGATCAAATGCCTGAGAAAAGTGGAGCAAGGATCAGCGATCATTCGCAACGGAATGGGCGGAACCAAAGTCAGTTTTGACCGAAACGTCGTCATCCCGATCCTACACATCGTTGAATCAATGGACATTTCGGTTAAACGAATCGAAATTGACCGAAGCGGTGAAGACGGATTGATCTGTAAAGACAATATCCGCGCCGATATTAAGGTTGCATTCTTTGTTCGCGTTAACAAAGAAACGGAAGATGTGAAACGAGTTGCTCAGTTCCTCGGTTGCGCACGTGCCTCTGATGAAGTTGCCTTGAGAACCGTTTTCGAACCAAAATTCTCCGAAGCACTCAAAACAGTCGGTAAGCAATTCGATTTTGTAGAACTCTACAATTCACGTGAAGAATTCCGTGAGCAAATCCTTCGAATTATCGGCACCGATCTCAATGGTTACGTGCTTGATGATGCAGCAATCGACTACCTTGAACAAACTGACTTGGAAAAGCTAAATCCAAATAATGTTCTTGATGCGGAGGGTATTAAAAAGATTACCGATTTGACTGCCAAGGAAGTCACTCTCGCCAACCAAATTACTCGCGAGAAAGAAATGACCCTTAAGAAACAGGACGTTGAAGCTCGCGAAGCGATCCTCGCCCTTGAACGTCAACAGGTAGATGCCGAAGAGAAACAAGAGCGAGAAATTGCAGAAATCACTGCACGCCAAGAAGCTGAGGCGGCGGTTGTGAAAGAACAAGAGCGACAACGCGCCGAATTGGCGCGAATTGGGGCTGACGAAGAAATTGCGATTGCGGAAGAGAATAGATTACGTGCCGTGATTGTCGCAGCGAAAAGTAAAGAACGAACAGACGCCGTCGAAACCGAACGCGTCGAACGTGAGCGTGGCCTGGAGGTCGCAGAACGCGAGCGAGTCGTCACGTTAGCCGATATTGAAAAAGAAAAAGCGATCGAGGTCGAAAAGAAAAATATCCAGGACGTGATTAAAGAACGCGTTATGGTCGAACGAACCGTTGTTGAAGAAGAAGAAAAAATCAAAGACACCCGTGAATTCGCAGCGGCCGAGCGAAAGAAACAAGTCGCAGTTACGGCTGCCGAAGAAATTGCTCAACAACAGTTGGTAAAAGAAGTCAAAAAAGCAGAAGCTGAAAAGCAAGCTGCTGACCTTCAAGCTCAAACCATTGTGGTTACAGCCGAAGCCAACCGCGTATCGGCTGAGAAACAGACCGATGCCAAGAAAATGCTCGCTGAAGCGATACAAGCCGAAGTCGCGGCAACCGGTCTTGCCGAAGCTCAGGTAACCCTGGAAAAAGCTGTCGCCCTCGAAAAAGAAGGTACTGCAGAAGCGAAAGTGATCGAATTGAAGTTCGAAGCGGACGCAAAAGGAATTACCCAGAAAGCCGAAGCAATGAAGTTGTTCGACGGCGTCGGGAAAGAACACGAAGAATTCAAATTACAGCTCCACAAAGAAAAAGACGTGGAAATTGCGGGAATCGATGCCCAACGACAAATCGCAGAAGCCCAGGCTCAGATGGTTGCTGAATCACTTAAATCAGCCAACATTGACATTGTCGGTGGTGACTCCAAGTTCTTCGATAGCATCGTAAACTCCATCACAGCCGGTAAGCAAGTCGATAGAATCGTTGACAACAGCGAAGTTCTGACTGACGTCAAGGAAACTTTTTTCAATGGCGATCCGGCACAATTCAAAGCTGAAATTAACCGTTACATCGATATGTTTGGAGTAACATCGGAAGACGTCAAGAATCTTTCAGTTGCTGCTTTGATTGGCCAGATGATGGGATTGACGAATGATAAAGAGGTTCTCGATCGACTCCAGGAAATGATGGGCGCAGCCAATCGTACCGGCCTCGCCAGCCAGAATGCCGGCAAAGTCATTAAGACGCTGAATAAATCTTAGATCGGGATTTAATTCCGTAGCGGTACACGAATTTTCAATTGGTCGACCGCTTCCCGTTTCCGGCTCCGGATTTGGCAATTCGGAGTCAGAAACCTGGCTCGCCAAATTCATTTATGGCCGAGCAAAACAGAGGAGCAGTGAGCAATTCAACTTCTTTTAGCCCGAAACTAGATGTCAAACGCGCCACAAAATAATGAAACCGCGGAGCCATCCACGGAATCCTCAGCGAACGAACCGCAATTGGAGCGGGGAACGTATGAGATCATCCAAAACCGGCTTCACAGTTACAGTGATGAACTGCGCGAGCGGCTCAATTCACTCAACGCCGAACGTCGGAAAGTTTTTGGCTCCATTCCCACCGAACTGATTTCTACGCAGCGGATTACGACAGCACACAATTGTACCGCCCGGGACATTGTTCCCGTCGGCAATCAATTCATCTTCGGCTTCAACGTTCATATGGGCTTGAAAGCCGTTACAAAGATTGAAGACGTCTTCGCTGTTTACGAATTTTCCGATGGAGCGATGCACGAGAAATCTCTCGACTTCATTCGCAACGGAAACTTTGAACAGGAATTCTTTTCGCTATATAAGTACTACAAAGACACTAGCTTTCAGAAATTCCACCTATCAGGCCCACATCTATACATGGTTTTTCAAGTCGGAAAAACCATCACCGATACTAAGTCGTTCAAATTTCTAATCGCCGAAGGTGAACTTCGGTATATTGACAATCGCAGCGATCACGAAGTCCAGTTTCCACCCCAACACGATTTTAAATGGGTGCGGACGCACCGTGATCTTCACCGCGACGGTGACCACCCCCACATTTCAATCGAAGACAGAGTTTTCGTGGAAACCGTGGGTGGCGACTTAACCATCAAGATCGAGGATAATACCGAAGATGGTTCCGGGATTTATGCGGAACCGGTTGACGATCCAGACCAGTCACTCGACGACGCTGAGATCTTTTATTCCATTGTCGGTAACATCATCTTGCTGAAAGTCCGACCGTTTAAAGAAGAGAAATTCCGCTATCTCGTATTTAACGAAAAAACTCAGACCGCGCGGCGGCTCGACTCAATTGAAGATGCGTGCGTCTCACTCCCTGAGGATCACGGTTTAATATTCTCTAATGGATATTACCTGCAAACAGGTTTGCACAAAACCTTTGAAAATGACATCTCAGAACTAAAATTTGAGCGTCGACTTGCGTCGAGTAACGGCGAGGATTACCTCTACGCGTTCTACAATCCAAACTGCGGACAATACGTCCTCTTGTCCTACAATATGATTGAGCAGGAAGTCGCGACGCCGATTATCTGTAACGGCTTCTCGATCTTTGAAAATGGACAACTGATCTATTTTAAAACCGATGCCACCGCTCAAAAACATCACGCCATGCAGATCTGGCAAACGCCCTACGTTGGCGAAGAATTCCAGGTGGGCGAGCAGCAGGAATCGTACATTTATAAAATTGGCAATAAAGATATCGTCCGGGCGATGTCCGAATGCCATGAAGTAATGAATCTGATTTCTCAGGATGATTCATACGCTAATCTCTATGTTGATCTGGTAAAAAAATCCAGCGACATTATCGACTCGTATTTTTGGCTTAACCAAACACAAACCTTTGAACTTGCTGAACCGCTCGGTAATATTCGGGATGCAGCAACAGCTGCTGTCGATGAGTTCGACAAGGTAGTCCGAGTACGCAAAAACACGGCTGAGCAGTTCGCTACCACTTCGAAGGCCGCAAAAAGCGCTTTAATTCAGGCGACCAGCAAACACTTCCAAAACATCGATGTATTTGTACAAGCACTTGCTGATCTTCGAACCGTCCGCGGGCAAGTGATCACCTTAAAAGAATTGAAATACGTCGACCTCGCAGCTGTCGAGGAACTCGAAACAAAGGTCGCTGAAAACTCAGAGAGACTCTCCCTACGGTGCGTTGAATTCCTTTTGAAAGAAGATTCACTTGCACCCTATTCAGAGCGGGTTGCCAAGCAACAAGCTGAAATTGGAAAACTCAAATCCGGCGTGGCCGCCAAAGCACTCGACGAAGAAATTGCCGAAGGTGCAA
The DNA here is from genome assembly GCA_029979005.1 of Planctomycetota bacterium. Classification (GTDB taxonomy): domain Bacteria; phylum Planctomycetota; class Planctomycetia; order Pirellulales; family Pirellulaceae; genus Mariniblastus. Next base: position 9,241 of record JAPOIJ010000114.1, read on the forward strand.
AAGAGCTTGAAATGCTCATTGAGATCGTCAGCAATTTAAAAATTGATGATGCCACTCAACGAACACGAATCATAGACAGCATCTCAGCCATCTATTCCAATTTGAATCAGACTCGGGCAGGTTTGAAGAAAAAGTCCCAGGAATTGATGTCGGTCGAGGGTGCAGCCGAATTCAATTCACAACTCAAGTTAATCAGCCAGGCGGTGGTTAATTATCTTGATGTTTGTGACTCACCGATACGGTGTGACGAGTACCTGACCAAAATGATGGTTCAGATTGAAGAGCTCGAAGGAAAGTTCGCTGAATTTGATGAATTCATCGTACAACTCGCCGAAAAACGCGAGGAAATTTATGCGGCTTTCGACACAAAAAAGTTGCAAATTGTCGAAGCAAGAAACAAGCGTGCCACTGCACTCATGAACGCTGCAGATCGCATTCTCAAAGGAATTCGATCCCGCGTTTCTAACTTTGAAACCGTTGAGGAAATCAACAGTTATTTCGCTTCGGACCTGATGATTGACAAAGTCAGGGACATCGTAGAAAAACTCGACTTGCTGGATGAATCAGTCAAAGTTGACGACATCCAAAGCCGCCTCAAAACCGTCCGTGAAGATACCGTCCGACAACTCCGAGACAAGAATGAACTATTCGTTGACGGCGAGAACATCATTCAATTCGGCAAGCACAATTTCTCCGTCAATACCCAACCGCTCGACCTCACGACCGTCATCAAAGACGGTGAAATGTACTTTCATCTCAGCGGAACTAACTTTTTTGAAAAAATCAACGACGAGCGACTAACGGCGACACAAGCTGTCTGGGACCAACCAGTGGTATCAGAGAACCAGGATGTCTATCGAGCAGAATATCTTGCCTACTTGATGCTTCGCGATGCAAAAACAGCAACCACAACTGCGTCCGATCAACCAAACACCTCTTTATTCCAGCAATCTGATGAAGAACTATTAAATTCCGTTCAGGAATTTATGGCGCCCCGATACGCTGAAGGCTATATCAAAGGTGTCCACGATCATGACGCAGCCCTGATATTGAAGCAACTGCTGGACCTTGATTCACAACTTGAACTGCTGAAATATTCAAGTCCTGCGAGAGCATTGGCCAATATTTTTTGGTTTTCTCTTGAAAATGAAAACCCAACTGAACACTCGACACTAAGCGAAAAATTATCCAGTCTGGGCTCCGCCAGACAGCTTTTCGGCAAAATCTCAGATCGACAAAAATACATTAACCAAATCGCCACGCTAATGGATACCACTGTCTTGCAACGTGGAGTTGGCGACGAGGCAGATCTTTATGAAGCGGCGAACTATCTTTTCGATCAACTCACATCCCATACCAAATTAGTCTGCAGCGGAACCGCCAGCGAACTCGGCTCGGGATTCATTGATTTCTTAGAGAAGAAGAAAGCCCGTGAACAATTTGAAAATGTGGTTTCAGACTCTGGGCTAGCCGTCATTGATCAGTTCCTTTTAGCCAAAGACTGGCTGGGTTCCTACGGACTACATCTAAACACCAGCGCAACTGACTCTGCCAAATCAAATTGGGATGACAAATACGTTGATGAGGTTGCATCTACATTAGTCGACGGCACCTTTTCCAGTCGCAAAATTCTGAAAATCGATACCGCTCGAGAGATTGAGGGAATCCTCGGCGACCACCGCCGCGTCGAGAAAAAAATCTACCACCTCGATTACAACGATTTTGTAAATCGACTAAATCGTTTTCAAACCCAAACGGTTCCTGCGTTTGAAGCGTACATCCACCTTAAAAAAGAAATTATCGACGAACGTCGAATGCAACTTCGGTTAGAAGAATTCAAGCCTCGTGTTTTAACTTCATTCGTTCGTAATAAACTAATTAACGACACCTACCTGCCAATGGTCGGCGCAAATCTTGCGAAACAGATTGGTGTTGTCGGAGAAAACAAACGAACCGATTTGATGGGTCTATTGCTCTTGGTTTCTCCGCCGGGTTACGGAAAAACAACACTGATGGAATACATTGCAAATCGCCTCGGAATTACGTTTATGAAAATAAACGGCCCCGCGATTGGCCATCAAGTAACCTCGCTCGATCCCAATGAAGCACCCAATGCGAGCGCGCGGGAAGAGATCGAGAAACTAAATCTCGCCCTAGAAATGGGTGATAATGTAATGATCTATGTCGATGACATTCAGCATTGCAACCCGGAATTTTTGCAAAAATTCATCTCACTTTGCGATGCCACCCGAAGAATCGAAGGTGTATTCAACGGCCGCACACGCACCTATGACCTTCGCGGCAGAAAAGTAGCCGTCGTCATGGCGGGTAACCCGTACACCGAAAGTGGCGAGAAATTTCAAATCCCCGACATGCTTGCCTCAAGGGCTGATACCTACAACCTTGGCGATGTCATCGGCGACAATGCTCACTCGTTCGAGTTGAGCTACCTCGAGAACTGCCTCACGTCTAATTCGACCTTATCGCGTCTAAACTCGCGTTCTCGAAAAGATGTTTTCTCAATCATCAAAATGGCAGAGCAAGGCGGCGAACAGACAGAAACACTGGATGGAAATTATTCGATTGAAGAAGTCAACGAATTAATTTTGGTAATGCAAAAACTCCTGGTTGCTAGAAATGTGGTGCTCGATGTAAATCGTGAATACATTGATTCTGCAGCGCAGTCGGATGAATTCCGCACGGAACCAGCGTTTAAATTACAAGGTTCTTATCGTGACATGAATAAGATCGCAGAGCAAATAGCGCCCATCATGAACGATGAAGAGTTAGCAACCTTGATTGATGCTCATTATCAAAACCAGGCGCAAACACTAACGTCCGGAGCACAAGCAAACTTACTAAAGCTGAAGGAACTCATCGGGACGCTCGCTGGAGAAGATCTGGAGCGATGGGAGGACATCAAGAGAACATTCAAACGAAATCTTCTACTCGGGTCAGCAAGCAATGAGGGACAACTCGGACTGGTAATTGCTCAATTGACTACATTCAGTGAAGGGTTGCATGAGATTCGTTCATCACTGGATGATGGAGTTAAGTTATTAACTTCTCAAAATAATGAACCGAGTTCTACCGAATTAGAAACGATGAGCCAAATCACCAATGCTGTGAGTGAGCTTGTCAACTTTAACAAAACTCTGTCCGACATGAAATCAATCATGAACGATGGTATTCAAACGAAATCAAGTGCTACCGAATCACCCTCAGTCTCAACGCCACAAAAAATTCAAGTCGTTAATAAAGTTCCTAATATCTTTCTCGACATTATTCGGAATCAATTCCGTGTTCTTCAGACCTGGATGGAGCCAATCCTAAGATTATCAGATGCCTTCCCCGAAGCAGAAGGACTGAAAGAAGCTGCTATCGCAACCCAGCAGAATTACGAACACCTCCTCGACAAAATTGGTAAGACGAAAACCGAAGTAGAAGTTGAGGTCGAATACAACGACGAAGACGAGGATTAAATTAATCCGGATAAATGATCACTGTCTGCAATCGTCGTGATGCAACTAGGGCTTATTCTGAGTCGTCTTTGAAATCGGTTCGATTCGAGCCCCATTCTCCCCCACCAGCATGACCCCAATTAAATCTCCATCTATTTCCGACAAGACCGGGGCTCCATGCCAAACCGAACGGTCTCCATCAAAGCTACGCAACTCCCATTGATCCTCAATCTGATCGGGTTGAACCGAAATCGAAAAATAACGCAAATCCTCTAGATCACCACTTGCGCGAACCAGAAGGCAAGGTTCAGCACTCGATGGCTGTCGAATGCCCGCCTCATCGATTGGTTTTGGAAATGATTGCGTTTCACTTGCGCTTGCCAATTTTCCAAGTGAATCAAGATAAGTTAGGGCCCCGTCCGAATTCATGTCGGACGTTATTTTCTGACGCGAATCTGGAATTCCAGAGATCGCGATTTCCAGAGACTCAGGAAGGACTTTTTCAGATGCCGTTAGCACATCCGAGGGGACGCATATGAAACTCTCCCCTGCCATTACCAGAAACGTCCCAATGATTGTTTTTGACTTATCCGATGTTCGCCCCAGAAAGCCTTTTTGCTTCCAACTTATTTCAAGTGGAATGGCACCTCGACAAACAACATCGGTGGCTCGAACTTGTTTCGCCTGCTCCCGCCACTGTTCATCAACGGCACGGTAAAGTTCGAAATCGTCCCCGGGCCGAATTGGACGCCCGCCATCCGCAACCGTTAAGACTGAAACACCGCCCTTCATCAAGGTCTCAAGTGATTCCATTTCGAAATCCAGTCCACCACTGAGCGCCGAAAAAGAAGCATCAACCCCGCTACTGGCCCAAAATTTAGATTCGCTGGTTACAAACTTCGTATAACGCTCCAAAATTCGAACTCTAACATCGACTTTGAGACCATCTGCCGACAAACCTACCGACAAAACTCGCCCAATATCTACGCCACGAAAACTCACGGGGGACCCCTCCGTAACGCTATTTCGATCTTCACCACGCAGTAAAATTTCGACTCCCGATGTCTCAAGCGAGTCCGGAGGAGCGTCGGAAAGCCCTTGAAAATCGGCTTGAAAAGCCCCCTCCTCTGGACCCGGCAACAGGGTGATGTACTTACTGCCAACCGCAGTTTCCAATCCGGAAACTCCACTGAATCCAAGTTGAGGACGGACAATCCAAAATCGTGTACCTTCTCGCGCCAGGTGTTCAGCGAATGAGAACAAGTTAATGGTGACATCGACTCCAGATAACTCTTGATTTAATTTCACATCCTCTACGACACCGACATCAATACCTCGGAAACGGACATTATCCTCCACGGCAAGCCCGTGACCATCTGGAAAATGAACGGTCATCTGCAACCCTGAATGAGGTAGCGACCACCAGACAACACCAATCGAAATCAATAAGCAAAACAAGGCGACAACCCACATGTAGGAACTAGCCAACCGCCCCCAAAAGGAATGGCCAATCTCCTCCACGACTGCACTCGGGAATTCGACAGCTTGGGTTACAACCGGTTCATTATCAACCGGTTCATTATTGGTGAGCGATGATTGAGACTCAGTTTCAGATTCACTCAATTGATTTTTCCCAAATAGCATGTGGATCGAACGTAAGCGACGCAACCATGCTCATCGCCACACATAAAACAAACGCAATGATCGCGGGACCAAACTGAAATTCAACCATGTCTCCAAGTTTAACAAGCATGACTAGGAATGCTAATAACATCACATCCATCATGCTCCATTTCCCGAGGGTTTCCATTAAACGAAGCGTGAATGCCTTTTGTTTTTTCTCAAACAATTCCAATAAACTAAGCTCAAGCAAGAGCACAATTTTTGTTAATGGAAAAATGATGGAAAAAAGTAAAACGACAATCGCAACGAAATGACTACCATGTCTGAACAACTCAATGATGCCACTCAAAATACTCGACTGGCTTTTAAACCCCAGTTGCTCGACTTCTAAAATCGGCAGCAATATCGCAGGCCAAAACAAAACAAACGCTCCAACCGCCGCGGCAGCAGTACGATTGGCCGACTTTTCACGATTACCAGCTTTAGAGAATGCCGTGCCACAGCGACGACAACACGCACGCTGGTTTTCACCAATGTTCGGCACCTGCTGAATTAAGCCACAGCAGTGGCACGCTTTTAAAGGATTCAAAACAACCCCAGAAAAAATTCGTTACCCTCAAATTCCTGTTGTTATCTTACCTAAAGTACATCGCACCTAAAACGAGTGGTATTTTAGAATTCCAATTTTAATTTTATCCAAACTTTAGGGCATCGGTGAATCTTGCATTTCACACAACGCCGAGAGATAGAGCAAAGTCCGCTGCCGATCCGGTGTTCGGCGGATTATCTTAATCGTTGCGTTAATCAAATCTCGTCTCGATACCTGCCCTACCAAAACTCCGTCGCGTAGGACTGGCAAACGGCGAGTCCGCTTATTGAGAAATATCTGAGCCATGCTTAAAAACCCAGTTTCCTCCAAAATCGTATCCGCGGGCTCACTCATAAAGGCACCAACCTCGTTTGCAGGTAATCCTTCATAGGCAGCATCCACCATTACTTCTAAACAGGACTTCTCCGTAAACATTCCAAGAAGTCGCTTACTCGAATCAATAACCGGAGCGCCGGAAATTTTATTACGCGACAACAGTTCGATCGCTTTGAAGACATCCATTTCGGCGTCAAGAGTAATTAACCGCCTCACCATAATATCAGACGCAGAGAAATTCTTTTCACTTTTCAACATGAATCGACTCCTTGGTTGAAGATACAGAATGGTCAATTTCACTTTAGCGAACTCAATGCACTAATCCAGCTAATTTTCCTTCAATTAAGAGCTGTCATTCTTGCCAGCAACGCTTGTGAAATTAATCACGAACTTTCCCCGAGCGGCGAAGAGAAACCTCACTAGTCTGAAAGAAACGAAAGCAAAATTTTTTCCTGCCCCATTAGTTTAAAAAAGACTATTTGAGAACAGCGAACGGCGATGACGCATCCCAGGGAAGACAATCCCCAACGCCATGAGGATGCAGAAAGAGGACCGACGCTGTGATCCCCAACTCTTTTGCAAGACTGAATTCAAGAACCAGATAGAGAACTAGTTTTTAGATCAGTTAAAGGACTGACG
>JAPOIJ010000210.1 GCA_029979005.1 Planctomycetota bacterium
AAGATCTCACCTACTTGATCGTAGAGGTCTTCTGTATTGAAGATGAGGCCATCCATATCGAACGCGACGGCAGAAATCGATGGTTTTTTTTTCATTTAGTGTTGGGCTTGTCAGAGTTATTCAAAGGAGAGTTGGCCTGACATCGCAAGATAGGACACGACCCAAAGGATTGAGACGAATCCGGAGGCAGGAATTACACCAACTCCGCAGATCAGGAGTCCAGCGATTAAAATACCAATGGACGTTAAACCCAGCAGCAATGTCGTCAAAACATTGGGTGCGGAAAGGGCCTTTGCTAGGAAGAAACTGTCAAGAATATCGGCTTTGTCATCCACGATAAGAAAATAGCTTGGCCAAAAAAAGAGCAATAAAAATATGGCCGGCAGAACCAAAAGTAGAAAGCCGAGCGCTAAGGCTAGGTAGGCCAAAAAGGTGAACAGGATGACGGGCAGGAATTTGTCGCTTCCTGAGAAGACGGCCCCGAGGGTTGTTGGTTGCCCCCGGCAAATTTGTAACGCGAGCCTTGCTTGGCCAATGCTGAGATAAATTTGCAGAAGGTTAAGCAAAATCTGCGGAATGGCTTCCAGTTCATTGTCAGCCAGCCGGAAAATCGAGTCCACGGCCGACGGCAATATGCAAATCAGAGCCGTCGTTGAGAGTATTATCGCATTTTTTAAAAAGAGTTTCACAGCAGTGTGAAATATCAATTCAAAATCTACTTCGGTGGGGATGACTGAATAACCAATCTGTTTAGCAAATTGGGGTGTTCTAGATTGACCGCCCGTGTCCACGGTGGGTTCCATTTTTTCAATAGGATGCCGGTCGAGGGTGACCTCTGCGTTTGCAGTTCGAGGCGGTTGATGCGGAGAAGGTTGAAGATTGGGATAATAACGGCTTGCTGGTTGGCCTTGTTTTTCACCGCTAGCCCTGACAGCACAGTCGCCAGATACCCGACCTTCTTGCACCCATTGATCGAGTTCTAGTTTCGTGATCGGTCCGTAGGTCGAACCCGAAACTGAATCGATGAAAAATTGCTGAGAAGCAGGAGGTCGGGCAGGTTCTTCCGGCTTGGTTTGTGGTATCAGGTTAAGAGACTTGCAGTGGGGGCAACGAGCCCGCTTACCGCCCCCGGACTCGGGAACGCGAAGGGTGCTCTGGCAGGTCGTGCATTTAAAATCGATAGGCATCACAACAATTTGTGCCATCGGTTGGTTGTCGTCAACCGTAATTGCAGCCGAACGAAACATTCATTTCAATTCAAAGGCAATCGTTCAGGGTACCCAGTTGTTCGGTACCGACCTTTCGGGCCGGCTTTGGGCGATGTTGGTTTTCGCGGGCCAATTTCCGGTAGCTAAGGATATTTCCAAGCGGTTACTTGAAGTTGGGGATGTCACGCCCTTCAGTCCAGGGGATGCCAGCGTCGTTCAATTTCTTTTCAAAGTTTTTGAAATCGGAATTAATTAATTTTTTAATTGTCTTCGAAACGGTTTTAAATTCCGTTTTGGCAATCTCTACTTGCTCTTTCTGAGTCTGAGTGATTCCGTGAGTGTTGCGAGATGAACCGTAGAGAACTGATCCTACACGGCTTCCGATGGACGGAACGTCCTCCACAAATTTATCGCTCTTGATATTGTCTCCATTAAGCTGGCGAGCCGCCGTGCGTAATTTAAGTTCTAATTCACGAGCTTGTTTTAATAGTGCAGGCTCAGCGTTCGGGCTTTTTTGAAGGACTTGTTGGATTGTTGTAATTCTCTCAATTCTTGTTGCCAGTGATTGAGCCGTAGCGCTGATGGTGTCATTGAATTTCGCGAGGGAAAGTTGATAGGCGATTGTTTCATCCAAATTTTTCGGCTTTAGACTAGGCTCCTCGATTGAGACGACCTCAAAACTCTGGGCATTGCCCAGTTTGGTTGTGCTTCCATCCACTAGCTGAAAGCCTTGGACGGAATAATTTCCAGGGGCAACCATGGGGCTTCCATTGTATTGCGTGTACCTTAGATTCCACGACAAACGGTGCAATCCTTTATTCGTGCTTCCATTCACGCGCGCCACTACTTCATTGGATTGGTTGTAAAACTCGAAGTAAACCTTGGGAGCTTGTTCCAGTGATTCTTCACGCAGCTGTTCCCACGAAGGAATTGGAACATCTTCCCCCTTGCCGGAGATCTTTGCTTCGGCTTCCTTTCTGATCGCTGCCTTCGTTTTTAAGTCTGACTTCAGATAGTAGGTGAGCGTTGCCCCGAATGCGGGATTGGGAGTTTCGAAGTAGCTGTCACCTTGCGAACCTTTCTTTCCACCTAGTAAATCTTGAGGGATGTACCAAAGTGCTTTCCTGATTGGGAAAATATGCAAATCGCTACTGTCAAGCAATTCGTCTGTGAGATCACGTAGAGGCGAGTAATCGTCAAGAACGTAAAACCCTCGACCGAACGTGGCAGCCACAAGATCGTTTTCGCGACGCTGGATAGCAAGGTCCCGGAATGGAATGTTGGGAGCGCCGGCTGTAATTTTTATCCAAGTCTCGCATCCATTGAGCGAGCAGAATAAACCGTATTCGGTGCCCAGGAAGAACAGGTTTTTGTTTTCATGGTCCTGCTCGATTCGCCAGATAAGGTGCCGTTCCGGAAGGTCGCCGCTGATGAGCGTCCAGGTTTTTCCGCGATCAACCGTTTTGACAAGGTAGGGCTTGTAGTCGCCGGTTTTATGATTGTCGAGGCAGGCGTAGGCGACGTTCGGGTCATGCCGGTCAGCTTTAATGTCGTTAACGAAAAAGTACTCGGGAACGTCAAAGATCTTTTCCGTTGCAGACCAGTTGTCTCCGCCATCTTCCGAGACGTGAATTAAGCCATCGTCGGTTCCCACATAGAGAAGTCCTTCGACCAATGGAGATTCACTGATAGAAGTAATGTTGCCGTATTGCGACATTGCAAGCAGGTCATAACCTGCATCAACGCTCCAAACACGATCCATCATTTTGAGTTTGTATCGATTTTGGTTCCGGGAAAGGTCAGGGCTGACTGTGGTCCAAGAGTCTCCGCGGTCGTCGCTTCGATGCAGAAACTTAGAAGCAAAATAAATCCGTTTGTGATCGTGTGGGCTGATTAATATGGGAGAATCCCAGTTGAATCGTAAATTATCCTCACCGGCGCCTGGACGGGGACGGATATCCACCGATTGACCGGTTCGCCTGTCAAACCGCCGGATGTAGCCTTCCTGAGATTCACAATAGATTATATTGGGGTCAGTTGGATCAATCGCGTTGTCATGCCCATCGCCTCCAATGGTGATTCGCCAGTCGGCATTGCGAATCCCCTGAACATTTCTGGTCCTCGACGGGCCATACTGCGTGTTGTTGTCTTGCGTACCTCCGACGACATTGTAGAACGGGAATTCGTAGTCGACGTCGACCTTGTAGAACTGTGTGAGAGGTAAATTGGCACAAAACGAATAACTACGAGCGTAGTCATACGACCGATAGAGCCCACCATCGCAGCCAATAATCAAAAAGTTCGGGTCCGTCGGACTGAACGCTACCGCATGATTGTCGACGTGTTTGGTTGATTTAGAAATCGAATCCCAAGTCTTACCGCCGTCTTCTGTGCGTCCCATGCGGACGTTCGCGTGATAGACAACGTCAAACCGGTGCGGGTCGCAATAAATTTCTTGGTAGTAATGCGGGCCGGTACCGCCGCCAACGTAATCCGACATTTTTGTCCAACTACCTCCAAAATCCTCACTGCGGTAAAAACCGCCTGCCCGATTTTGAAGTTCAATCGTGGCGTAAACAACGTTTGATTTTTGAGGTGATACTTGGATCGCAATTTTTCCTTTGTCGCCGCCGGGAAGACCGGTTTTTAATTCGACCCACGATTCACCACCGTCGGTGGATTTGTGAATTCCGGATTGCGGCCCCGTGTTCAGCAGTGACCACACTGTCCGGTGCCTTTGATGGGTGGCGGCGTAAAGAGTATTGGGGTCATTGGGATCCATTGCTACGTCAGTGACACCGGTATATTCTCCGCCCGGTTTTCCGTCGCAATTGAGTACATTGGCCCATGTGTTTCCGCCATCGATCGATTTGAAAAGACCGCGTTGACCCCCAGGAGACCAAAGTGGGCCTTGGGAGGCGGCGAAAATGATATTCGGATTTTTCGGGTGGACAATGATCTTTGAAAGGTGCTCCGAATCGGTCAGGCCTTTATTGGTAAACGTTTTTCCACCATTGTGACTAACATAAATTCCATCACCGTAACCAACGTGTCGCCCGCCGACATTTTCACCGCTACCAATCCAGATGGTATTGTTATTGTTCGGATCGATAGTAATGCAGCCGATTGAATATGATTTCTGGCCATCAAAAATGGATTCAAAAGTGGTGCCTGAGTTGGTCGTCTTCCAGACGCCACCCGAACCAGCTCCTACATACCAAACATTGGGGTTAGTTGGGTCAACGGCAATGTCGGCGATCCGGCCAGACATTAAAGCCGGACCGATGCTTCGTAATGGAAGCGCCGAGATAAAACCTGAATTGATCTTAGAATCAGCTTTGGAAGATGATGGTTCCTGGCCGATCGCAAATGTAGCCGTTAAAAGGCACAAAATGATCGAGGGGATGAACGCGTTCAGCATGAATGGGTTGCGATGAAACATAGGTGCATTGCTAGATGGGGTGATCGATAGAAAGAATGATTGGGAGGATTTTCAATCCTGTGCAGTGGACTGCCAAAACTACTCTGGCTTGGCAATGACCACGTCGCAAATCTTAAGGATCGAGTTTCGTTTGATTTTCCAATAATGTCAAGGAATCGCTCGTGCGGTCGATACAACCGGTGGGAATCATTCAATCACACTCCTATACTTAACGGTGAATGGGCTGATTGATGGCCTAATTTTTCGAACGTCGGTTGGTTAGGTTGACCGTTTCCAAAGCGAGATACGCTCAAAGTGCTGTCTTTGATGTCCGGACTAATTGTGACAAGTTTCACATAAATCGCGGTGTTTCTGACGCGTTGGGATAAGTCGTCGGAGGGTTGTTGAATTTCAGAATTTTATTCCAATTGGGGAACCAGACGAGTGGAAGAGAATCTCGATTTGAGCTGACGAATCAATCCCGTGAATGAACCGAATGAACACAAACTTGACGGAAAATAGCTTCGAGGAAATGGGTGCTGAATACTTGCTTCGATTGACCGTTGAAGAGGAGGCACTCGATGACATGAACCATGTCAACAATTTGGTTTTTTTGCAGTGGTGCCTAAAGGCCGCCGGCGCTCATTCGACGAGCGTTGGTTGGTCATGGAATCACTACCGTGAGTTGGGCTTCGGGTTCATCGTTCGGTCTCATAAAATTAAATACAAAATTCCGGCGCTGCTTGGAGATGAGGTGGTGGTGAAAACCTGGGTTGCTGGAATGGAACGTTTTTCGTCCAAGCGGCGCTATCACGTGATTCGACAGCGGGATGGCCGGCGACTTGCCGAGGCGGAGACTAATTGGGTTTTTGTTAATTTAGATTCTGGAGAGCTAGCGGAAATTCCAGAACAGGTGAGTACAGCCTTTGGAATTCGTCGTTAGTAGGAATGTGTTACTTTCAACGACGCTGGAGTTCATTATAATGGAATTGACGATTTTTGATTCTTAAAGGTCTCTCCATACTTTTTAGGACGCTGCATGCTTTCTGATGAAACACAGGATCAATCGTCAGACGATCAGCAGAATGCCCGTAAATTGAGCCTCATGAAGGGCCGTCCCCCCGCGGAAGTGGCGGGTTATCGATTCATTGGATTTATCGGCAGCGGCGCTTACGGTGAAGTTTGGTCGGCAATCAATGAAAAGACTGGGCGCAGTGTCGCCATTAAATTCTATACGAGAGGCTCTAAATCCGGCGTTAAGATGTTAGCGCAGGAAGTTGAGAAGCTTGCCGTTCTATCCAACGATAGCTACGTCATTGGTTTGTTAGATGTCGGTTGGGAGGCTGATCCCCCGTACTACGTAATGGATTTTATTGAGAGTGGATCACTGGAAGATCGACTCAAAGGTGGCGGTACGCTCTCCGTAAACGAATCGGTTCAGTTATTCCGGGAAATTGCGATTGGGATGGCGTCTCTGCACGATAAAGGGATTTTGCACTGTGATTTAAAACCCGGAAATGTGTTGCTCGATCAGAATGGGAAACCGCGGGTTTGTGATTTTGGGCAATCCCGGCTTAGTAGTGAGCAAAATTCCTCGCTCGGTACTCTGTTCTATATGGCACCGGAGCAGGCGGACACCGCTGCGATCCCGGACGCCAGTTGGGATGTCTATGGTTTGGGGGCGTTGCTGTACAGCATGCTTGTTGGGCATCCACCTCGTTATTCTGAGTCTTCCATTCGAGCGATTGAGTCGGGGAAAAATGTACCGGATCGATTGCGGGCCTATCAGGATCTATTTCATGGAGAATCATCACCCTCAGAGCATCGAAAAATAGCCGGTGTTGATCGTCAGCTAGGCGACTTAATCGAAAAATGCATTGCGGCAGATCCAAGGCACAGGTTTAACAATATTCAGAGTGTACTTTTGGCGTTGCGACAGCGTGAGATGATCAAAGCGCGTCGCCCAGTTATCATTCTTGGTTTGATTGCTCCGTTTATCTTGATGTCTTTTATGGCGGCGGTTGGAGCTGTAGCTTTTCGCAATTCTTATCGGGATGCTCAAACTGCGGTTCTTAGAAAGGCGGCTCTGGAAAACAAGTTTGCAGGAAATTTTGCGGCTCGAGGTGCTGCGTCTAATTTAGATGAATATTTTCGAGCGGTTCGCCAACTTTCGGA
>JAPOIJ010000271.1 GCA_029979005.1 Planctomycetota bacterium
ATCGGTTCGATTGTTTTTTCCCCCTGCTTTGTCGGCCGTTGATTTCGTTTGTCTGGTGCTATTTTTGGCGAGTCATCACTGGAATTATCTCCGGGCACAAAGACGGTCGGACACTCAAACAAACTGGTTTCAATGGTGCCAAGATCAAAGGTGCGAATATTTCCTGACTGCTGGTTCGGACTGGCACCATTTACATTCCTGACAATAGTTACGGTCTGCCATTTATATCGAAAATCATTTCCCCGCACCCAAGCCTCGATCAAAATATCGCGGCCACGAACGGCATCGGGAAAAAAATAACTGGTCTCTGAAAATTGGCCATTCGAATTCGTGGTTGCCTCTCCCCAGGAACGCCCCCAGGGGAACGGTGTGACTGGTCCATTCAAGCCGACTCCCGTTCCACCCAACCAACGACTTTTAAATCTGAGTTTTACGTTCGCCATCGGGCATGAGGTCTCAAAACCTGTTCCCACATTATCATTATTGACCAAATCGCCAGTCACTCTCCAGAATCCTCCCTCTGCAAAGGAAACTGTCGTGAAACCTAAAGTCAGAAAACCAATAAGCAAAATTGAACCGATTGTTTTTTTCATTTTGTTCATAGTCTCATTTCCTTATGTATTCGGTAAGTTAGTGGAACACGCCCAAAAACGACTTTTGACTGCCCTTGCTTCAAGACTGACATTGCAGGCCAATGATTGAAGAAAGCCTTGCCGTTCTTTCTGGCATTAACCCTCGCACGCGGTATGCCAAAAAAAGAAATCAAGAAACTACTTAAAAACACGTCTGTTTTTCAATTTTCTGCGCCGGCAAATATCTCATTTTGAGAATCATGAGATCAATTTGAGATCATTTAAAAATCTCTTTTTTTTCAAGAATTTTCCCAATAAACCCGGCTACCCCATGCCCATCCAATCGTTGATTAAAAAACGCAACATCTCTCTGATCGTCGAAAATTTCACTACACTTATGAAGTCCAGGAAACGTCAATCGCTTACGTGTTAGATGCTCGTGCTAATTAAGAAACTAAGAATCGACCCCCGAATGAACCCTGCCACGCAACTTGCTCAAACCACCTACATGCGAAGATGGGTTGACGGCATTCACCGCTCAATGCTGGTGGTCATAGTATTGGCTTTCCCAATCAATCATAGGCTCGCAGCCCAGGATATTTCTGCGTCCTCCACTCCTACACTTTCCTATGAGCCACCGGTCGCACTGACTGCAGATGATTCACCAATCGATTTAGAAGATCATGTTGCCACTCGCTTTTTTGACTGGGATCATGATTCCGATCTTGATCTCGTGGCAGGCGGCGGCGATGGAAAACTGTGGCTGTTCCAAAATACCGGAACTGCTCAACACGCTCGGTTTGCAGCCAAGCAACCCATCGTTGCTGGAACTCGTGACCAATGGGGAAATTCTTACACGGGAGCCCTGCTTGCCAATCTCATTGGCGATCCATTGCTAGATCTAGTGGTGTGTCACTCGGGCGACCAAGTGACGATTCACGAGAACATTGGAGAAAATGGAACACTAAAATTTGCCGAACGTGGCGTCACCTTCGAAGTCCAAAAAAATTGCCAGGGGCGTTTTGATGCCGCCGATTGGGACGGAGACGGAACCGTTGATTTAATTACAGGCTCCTTTGGTGGAAAATTACAGTGGCATCCCAACTTGGGGACAACTGATTCGCCAAAATTTGGTTCTGGGAAGCCGTTTTATGGTATCCAGTCCGCCTACAACGCGCATCCCCGTATTATCGACTTCAATCAGGACGGTCGCCTCGACCTGTTACTTGGCAACAATTGGGGCTCCGTGACTCTTTATCTCAATCAGAGCCAAAATGATCAATCGCTCCAAAAATCAAAACCGCTCCTTTGGTCAGACGGTTCTAATTTAAACATTCGCGAAAACAATGGCGATGATACCACACCAGAACTGGTCGACCTCGACCAAGATGGCGTGTTGGATCTTGTCAGTGGTGGCAAAAATGGACAGATCTTTTGGATGCGAGGCATCGGACTTTCCAACCGGGTCGCTGATTTCAAAGAACTTTTAAAATCTCATGCCGACAATTTAGGTGAGCGACTCAGCGCCGACGTTGATTTCCGAAAGCGAGTATTCGGCCTACTTGCCTCGATGCAATCGGATCTCGCTGGTGGATTGATCCCTCCTAAAGCCGCATCAAACCTATTCTCAACCCTCGCCCCACTGGCCAATCAACACGCGGACGCTTTAACAAGGCAAAAATTTGAGGTTGAAACGTCGCCTTACCTTCCAATGCTCGCTGCTCAGTATTGGGTCGTCTTGTTAGAATCATTGCCAGACTCAATTGCTAACCGAGAATTAGTCGCCGACACGATCGGGTTTGAGGGGGGATATCGCAGGCTACTCGTTGATTTAGGAGTCCTGTTTATCGACAACAACATGGCGACCCGCGAACACCTGGCAGCTATGCACCAACTAATGACGGCCATGCCCAGAGACGCCTGGGATGTCGAAACCATCACCGTCGCCGGATGGCTCGGCGAGGGAATTAAAACTCAAAAAATCCGCTCTCGGTCGGGAATCAATATTTTCGATCTCCCCCTAGGTCGTACTGAGAACAGTTTCCCGCAAGACTCTCCAAGGCCCGGTATCACTGATGTTTATCTCATTTGTCTTGCCCATGAACTTGCCCACAACATGCTCGATACAATCGGTCGCAAGACGCGGCCTGAGCTATTCGAAGCCAAATTCGCCGGTCTTTCGCAAGCAGCAGGGCCCGACATTATTTTCCGAACACCAAAATCAAAAGGGATCGACTTTCCCAACACCAAAAAGAATTTTCAAAAACTTGGTCTGTGGGACGGTGTCGCCGAAAATTGGAAACCTTCCTGGGACGACTACTTTAAAAACAAAGAGAAGTTTGACCGTTCCTACGCACGTGGCAATGTAAAATTCTTCTTAGACTCGCCGCAGGAAGCGTTCGCAACTTTGGCCAATCAATATTTCGCAAACAGTCAGCTGATGCTCGATTTTTGCAAGACGCGTTGGGACGCGGGGCACCGCTCCAACATCAATCAATTCCTTTTGATTGCCGACTATTTAAGTGGAGGAAATGATGAAGTTCAATTCTACACCCTGCGGCCTGGCGGTGGTTTGCGAGTCGCGACTGCCAAATTAACCCGTGATGAAAAAAATAGAATCACTTCTGTTCAGTCGCCTAGCTCAATTGCGAATTTCAATTACGAAAACCAACGTCTGGTTACGCAATTTAATTTGACTCCATCGGAAGTTGATTTAAAAAAATAATTTGTCGCATCGCTTACTTGCCACGCCCCCTGTCAAATCCAATGCCATTTTGGAGTGCACATGTCCAATCAAAATTTTAGGTTTAACCTCGGACGAAGAGCTTTTCTGATCAATGGTACGCTGACACTTGCCGCTGGCTCGATTTGCCCACACGCGCTGGCTATTCAAAAATTCCAGCCAAAACTTTGCATCGGTTTAGTCACCGACTTGCACTATGCAGACAAACCACCTGCCGGCTCTCGGCATTATCGTGAATCACTGGCAAAACTTGACGCAGCCGCCGTTCAGTTCCAGAAGGATCAGATTTCGGTTCTCGTCGAACTGGGCGACCTAATCGACGCTGCCGACACCGTTGAAAAAGAACAAAACTATTTAGAGACCATCAACGAGAAATTTTCAAAAATCTGTAAAAACCGCCACTATGTCATCGGAAACCACTGCGTCGACACTTTGAAAAAAGAAGAATTTCTTGCAGGCGTAGGCCAGGAGAAAACGTACTACTCCTTTGATCAGGAGGGAATTCACTTCATCGTCCTGGACTCTTGCTTTCGAAGTGATGGCATCGCCTATGAACGAAAAAACTTTCAATGGACAGACGCCAATATTCCACAAGCAGAACTGGAATGGCTGAAAGAAGATCTCAAATCCAACGATAAACCGGTGATTGTTTTTGCCCACCAACGTCTTGATGTCAGCAACAATCACGGCGTAAAAAACAACAAGCAAATTCGCAACTTACTTGAGTCTTCGGGGAACGTAATCGCAGTTTTCCAGGGACACAGTCACAAAAACGACCTCAACACCATCGGCGGAATCCACTACTGCACACTTGTTGCGATGGTTGAAGGGACAGGACTAGTAAACAACGGATTTTCGACTCTGAATATCGACGAGCAAGGGAACGTCCAGTTGACCGGCTTTCAAAAGCAGCAAAGCAGAAAGCTCAA
>JAPOIJ010000112.1 GCA_029979005.1 Planctomycetota bacterium
AATTTCTCCGGCAAGCTCGCTCAACGTCTTTCCATTTTTGGCCATGGCATCCAGAACTTGGGCCATCGCGACAAAACTATCCCGAACAAACCCAACCTCTGGATCAATCGGTCCACCGTTCCCCTCGCCTCCGTAAACCGCCTCAAGCGATTTCATTTTATTGGTCACATTCGCTTCGCCCACCGCACTCAAATGCAATTCACATCCGTGCAGTTTACAAATATCAGCGGCCATTCGACTTGACGAACAATTAATCACAACAGGGCCCTGTCTCGAGCCCAAAGCGTGATTCAGGGCTATCGCCAACGTGTACTCTTCACCAATATAAATCCCGCGTTCATCAATCAAGGCAACACGGTCCGCATCCGGATCTTGGCAAAACACCACCTGAGCTTTTAATTCGGTTGCCATCGCCGTCGTCTCACGAAGATTAACTTCGGTCGGCTCGGGAGATCGAGTAAACAAACCATCCGGTGTATCGCCAAGACAGGTAAATTCACACCCTAGTGCGGACAGCAATTCTTTTCCGAGTACCGAACCGGCGCCATGGTGGCTGTCGAGCACAACCTTGAACCTTTGGGCTCGGATTTGCTCAACATCGACTGTTGCAAGGACAGCTTTGAGGTGTGCACTGGTAGTATCCTTTAACTCGGAAATTGTTCCGATGCAATCATGAGCGACCGTCTTAAATTCAAACTCACGATAGGCTTTAATAACATCCTCTCCAACGTCAGCGGGAATTACCCGCCCACTGGCTTCAAAGAGTTTAATTCCATTGTAAGGCGCCGGATTGTGGCTTGCGGAAATTTGAATTCCTCCAGCCGCACCGTGTTCTCGCACTAGAATTCCCGTCGTAGGCGTCGCCGCCACATCACCATAGATAACATCTCGACCGATCGCTGAAAGACCGCTGCAAATCGCTTGAGCGAGCATGCTGCCGGTTGACCGGCCGTCCCGTGTCACGACGATTGGACCATCATCTACCAATCCTCCGACGTAGGCGCAGCTATATTTAATTGCCAAAATTGGGTCGAGGCTCTCCCCAATTATTCCGCGCAAACCAGACACGCTGATGATAGGTTCTTTCATTTTCTACCGTTCAAATAATTGTTGTTTTCAATGCCATCATAATTACAATTCAAAGAATTCGGTAGAAACCTTCCTTTGAGTTACCGCCAACGGTGACATTTATCCAATTACACCCAATGTAATCCGCGCAATCCGAATTTGCCCCTACCGCTTGGCAATGGGGTTGAAGTCGCTTGGACTGGCAAACTAAAATTCCTGCGGCGTTCCACCCCTGTTATTGTCCCCGAACGTTTTCAATGCAGCACCTCATTCGCACCTATTTTTAGAAATTCGCGAATGAATCGTTAATCCTGATTACCAAAGCAAACCTATGACCGACCAAGACGCTATTCTGGAACCTACGGACTACCTACAACGGATTAAAGCAGCCTGCGAGCAAGGCCTCTTGACGGAAGGATCGGTTGAAAATCTAAGGTGCTGGTTGACCGAAGACCGGTATGCTCAATACGCACCTGCCGTCATTGAACATATTGAAAATGAAAAATGGGCTGCGCTTGACGATGTCTTTTGGACAGTCATTCCGTTCGGAACAGGTGGACGCCGGGGAAAGATGTACCCGTTTGGTTCCAATGCGATCAACGAACGGACCATTGGCGAGAGCGCGCAAGGACTTGCCGATTACGTAAAAGAAATCAAACCTAACGGACCGTGGAAAATGGCGATTGCCTATGACACGAGGCACCGCAGTCGAGAATTTGCTGAATTGTGCGCCAGCGTTATGGTGGCAAACGGTTTCGAAGTCTATTTCATTGACGACTACAGAAGCACTCCCGAACTCTCCTTTTTGATTCGCTATAAAAGCTGCGACTGCGGCATCATGGTGACAGCAAGTCACAATCCTCCGTGCGATAATGCCGTCAAAGTTTACTGGTCTAACGGCGCGCAACTCATTCCCCCGCACGATAAAGCAGTAATCGCTAAAGTCGGTGAAGTTCAGGAAATTCCGAGGATTGCATTTCAAAATGGAATTGATGATGAAAAAATTCATATCATTCGGAAAGAAATTGATGAGGCCCTATTGGAGCAACACCTCCAGCATAGTTTCGATGTCCCCCGAGATTTGAAAGTAATCTTCTCTCCATTGCACGGCGTTGGAGAATTTAATGTAAAAAGCCTTCTTAATGCCGTTGGGTATGATCAACTCGAGATCTATGAACCTCACCGAGAACCCAATGGAGACTTCCCCAATGTCCCTGGGCACGTCTCCAACCCGGAAAACGCAGTCGTGTTTGATGCCATCATTGATCGAGCTAAAGAGTCGGGTGCAGAGCTAATTCTCGCATCTGATCCTGATTGTGATCGCATGGGCGCTGCCGCTCCGGTTACCAGTGACTTAACGGGAGAGTGGCGGACGTTCAATGGGAACCAACTTTGTGCGTTGCTCGGAGACTATGTCCTCGGTGAAAAACAAAAAAATGGCACGCTTAGCGAATCCAGCTACGTTGTAACCACCTTGGTTACCACAAAAATGCTAGGCCGAATATGCGACTCCTACAAAGTACGATGTTCACAAGAAAACCTGGTTGGATTCAAGTGGATCTGCAACGTGATGGATGTTGAGGATCCAAATAATTTTGTCTTCGGTACCGAAGAGTCTCATGGATTTCTTGTCGGCCAATACTGCCGAGATAAAGATGGTGCGGTCGCCTGCTTGCTAATGACAGAATTAGCCGCTTTAGTAAAGTCAAAGGGAAAGACATTATTCGAGCATCTCGATGACCTTTACCTAAAACACGGATTTCACCACGAACGATTGGTGAACATTCGAATGGAAGGAAGCGACGGTATGAAGCGAATGCAAAACTTAATGGCCAACTTTCGCTCCAATCCTCCAACCAAACTCGGTGGATTAGAAATCGTTGGTATCCGCGATTATCAGTCAGGTAAACGAACCGATGCCTCCGGAAGTTCTGAACCGATGCCTGGGCCAACCGGGAATCTGCTGATCTTTGAAACTAACGTGCCGGGTAATTACGTGGCGGCCAGACCTTCCGGAACGGAACCTAAGGTCAAATTCTACATGTTTACTTATGTGCCCCCAGAGGATTTGAACGATCTCAACGTTGCCAAACGTGAAATGGAAGCAAGGATTGAGGCCTACGCTAGAGACATGCAGACGTTCGCCGACCAAGCGTAATGCCTCAAAGAATGAGGCAAGAAGAAAGTTGATCTTTCACTAACATTTAAACTGAGGTGACGACTAACCGTCATCCGCTACTTGGTCAAAATCAGCTTTCCCTGTTTGGTTTTTCGCAACCGATAAATCTGTCCGTTGTTTTCAATCCACACCTCTTCGCCGCACCGCGCAAGGGAATCGAATCGAATAATCTTGGGAAGATTGGGGACCGAGGGTTCCTCTTTTCGAGGGTTTTCCTCACCAGCCAAATCTTGATTTGTTGGTTCTTGATTACTCATTAATCAGCTAATGCCTAGGCAAAACGTGCATTCAAATAAAAACTCGGATTTCGAGACCAACCTCCCTTGCTTTCCACGCAAAACTGGCTAGAATCCGCTATTGAGATTAAGTCTCAATTAGCGAGTCTTAGTTTAATACATTCCGATCGCCCAGCAAGCCATCTCTGCAGAAATAAATTCTGCTTCATCAGCCAGCCACGCACGGAGCCACCCCAAACGCCATTGTGGCGAGGGGCTTCATTTCTTAGCTTGTTTATTAGGAGTCAGAGATATGCGTTCGTATCCCTTCGTGGAAAGCACCCGAACCCCGCGCGGCAGAAGCGGTTTCACCCTAGTCGAGTTGTTAGTCGTCATTGCAATCATTGGTATTCTCATCGGAATGCTGCTTCCCGCCGTTCAACAAGTTCGAGAAGCCGCACGGCGAACGGCCTGTGCCAACAACCTGAGGCAAATCGGCCTCGCGACATTAAATTACGAGTCGGCGTTTCAGAAATTTCCCGCCAGCTGGCAGCTACCCTATAACAACAGCCTTGGATCCGGCTCGACGAACGGCTGGTCTACTCAGGCACTGATCCTGCCGTTTCTTGAACAGGGCAATCTGTTTGACAATGTCGATTTCAATTTAGGCTACGGCGATCAACCACCGATTACGGTTGGCGGCGAGACCCGGCGCCTTCAAGCGACCCGAATCCCGACCTATCTTTGCCCGAGTGAGGTTCGTGATGAGATGCGATTAAAGAACGGCGAACCGTATCACTACCCACTAAATTATGCTGGCAACGCTGGCACGTGGTTCGTTTTTAATCCAGCAGCAAACAGCGTTGGACAAGGGACTCTTTGCACCAATCGGCAGCTTTCGATGGGCGCCATCACAGATGGCACCAGCAATACGTTGTTCTGGTCCGAGGTGAAAGCCTACACTCCCTACTTTCGAAATGCAGGGATTACCGGCAGCATTCCAATGCCATCCGACCCGACTTTAGTCTCCGGCTTTGGAGGCGATTTTAAATCAAGTTCAGGCCACACCGAATGGGTCGACGGTCGTGCACATCAAACAAGTTTCACAACAACCTTCACACCAAACACTGTCGTGCCCTATCTGGCTGGAAACGTCCTCTACGACGTTGACTGGACCAACCAGCAGGAAGGAAAGTCCATGACCGCCAGTACCTACGCAGCGGTAACTTCCCGCAGTTACCATCCGGGTGGAGTAAATACGACTCGCTGCGACGGATCAGTTCAGTTTGAAACCGGCAACATCTCGTTGGCTGTCTGGCAAGCATTATCGACACGCAACGGAAGAGAAGTCTTCACCGAAGATTAAGGAAAGTCGTACCGATTACCGCACAACCAATCGGGTTATCCATTTTCACGATGGGTAACCCGATTTTTTTACGCATTAAATGCGAACTCGAAATCGCCAATCGTTACGATGTCACCAGCAGTAAGCGTCGCACTCATGACAGTGGAGTGATTCAGCTTCGTTATTCCGCGTTGGGTAAGAACAACCAGCGACCATTTCTTATTGATTAGCGTGACGGTACAGTGTAGCGCGGCGACATGATCGCTTTTAAGTTTAATATGACAACCCTCTCGACTTCCAATCACTAACTTTGGAATATCCAGCGGATACACCTGTTCGGTTGACAAACACGTAAGCGTCGGGATTTTCGCGGCCCCACTGACTGGCTCGGCAACCACCTCAGATTTGTCAAATACGAAGCGCATTTTGACAACATTCCCCTTTTGGTTGTAACTCACCGTATCCATGAAAGAATGCATCAAGACCGTTCCGCGACTCGCTGGTTCGTCCCAATTTCCTGCCGATGACGAGTCAAAGCCCGGCCCGTCGTCCTCAATCCGAATCGCGAACCGACGATGATTAATATCAAAACCAACACTAACCCGTCGACTGGAGTACTTTTCATCCGCTAAACGCTCCTCGATCAACTCAATTGTCTCCAGGTCGCGCAGATCAATCTTTTGCTCAGCCGGAATCTCCAAGTTACCACGATAAAATGAATTTTGGATTGCATGGTCTACGGCAATCGCAATTCGCAGACGGTCAATCCGGTCAAGCGGCGTGAACGCATGAAGCATCTGCTGAACTAACGCCACCAATTTAGGAATCAGAGACGAGTCCGGCTTCAATTCAAACTGAAAACGGGAACCGAAAGACTGGTCAAACAAGCCATCAGAAACGGAAGCTGGAGATAGTAAGTCGAGAACCTCTTTCACTGTCGACTCAAGCAACTCACTTAGCTTACTTTTCGGAATGTATGTGGAGGCTCCGGCCAGCAACGCCTGTTCCGCAATGCCCTCGCTCCCCTTTCCCGTTGTTAGGATTACCGGAATGTCGGGGTGCTTTTTCCTTACCTCTCGCACTAATTCCAAACCGTCCATGCGCGGCATTTGCAGGTCGGTTAAAATAAGATCGATAGACCACTCGTTTATCTTTTCGAGCGCCTGGAAGCCGTCGCCGGCAGTGACGATGGTAAACCCGGGAGCATTTAAGAGCCCTTCCATGAGCATCAGATCAACATCTGTGTCGTCAACAATTAATAGGTTGGTCACGATCCACCTTTGCCAGGTAACGTTGTCGGTACGTCGTGCGCGACGCAATCATACTCACTTTGCAAATTATACAACAGACATTTCAGAGTGGTTACTACACAAGAAACTTTGTCGGCAAATTGGTCAGCCTAGAATCTAGATGCCCTACTGCGACCCGTGATCCTAAAAGTCGACGCATAAAAAATTGGCCGCCAACTCGACACTAACTCCCTCGAATACCCAAACCGCCCAATTACTTCTTTAACTGGTCACCAAACACGGCCTTTAACTTCTCGATCTTTGGTGGAATCAACATGCGACAGTAGGGATTCCCTGAGTTTCTCGCGAAATAATTTTGATGATAGTCTTCCGCCACATAAAACATTGTGGCCTGACTGATTTCAGTTACGACCGGTCTGGGAAACGCTTTGGTCTCATTTAACTTCTTTTTATAAGTCGTCGCCTTCTCACGCTGCGATTCGTTGTGAAAGAAAACCGCGGAACGATATTGGGGACCAACATCATTTCCCTGTCGGTTGAGCGTCGTGGGATCATGGGTCTTCCAAAACACTTGCAACAGGACATCGAAAGAAATGACCTCCGGATCGTACTCGACCTGAATTACTTCGGCGTGCCCAGAGACTTTACTACAAACCTGTTCGTAGGTTGGGTCGTCAACAACCACGTACAGTTCTTCCTCAGGACTGACCGGTTTTGCCATTTTGAGCGTCAATTTTCGACCACTGACCGCGAACTTATGATCCTGACCCTCCGTCATTTTCTTACCATTCAAGAAGACGGAAAGCGGCAAATAACCTGCGGAGACGACATTCTTCAACGAATAGTCCGTTCCACCATCTGGCTTCAAAAAGGTCTCTCCGCCCATGTACCCTGACTTAACTGACTTAACGCCTTTTAGTTCGAGAAAGACAGCCTCAACGCACCAGAAACACCCACCGCCGAACGTTGCCTTTTCCATATCACCAGCTTTCTCAAGATTTGCAAATGTTTGGCTCAATTTTCGTTCCGAGTCGGCATTCGCCGCGGCAGTGGTCCTGGAAGGAGTGTCACAACCCACCGTTAACCCGGCACCGAAAAAAATGGAAAGCACGCAAAATATCGCGGAACAACGCATTTTAACTCCCTAACAAACAACCTAATACTGTCAGACCCTGGAAAACCAAAAAGACCCGTTAAAGCGCTCCTCGATTATAAACTATTGTACGTTTTGGATAACCGAGAATCAAAACCATAAGAAACGAAAAATCCGACTCAAACTCAGAACAGGCGATTACTGCCGACGCTGCTAACGCCTACCGAATGCGCAACCGAATTCAATTCGACCCTCCAGAGCTCAACCTAAATTCCGCAAGTCAGCCGCAAACCCAAAACTATCCGGCGGTGGGTCTTCGGATTCAAATTCATTGAAACAAAAAAAAACCCAGTACGTAACCGTACCGGGCAATTCACTTGTTTACTCTTTCGACATTCGAAAGGATTGTCGAATCATGTCACCGATTTTAGTGAATGGTATAACCATTGTGGTAATCGTGTCGAACCATCTTTTGTGTGGCTTCATCTGCATTTGCCGCAACCATTGTCTTCGCATCCCAATCGACACGCTTGCCCGACCAAACAGCGAGGTTTCCGAGCAAGATTGTCTCAGTGAGCGGACCCGAATATTCAACAAATTCAGAGACCGTCTTACCTTCGCCTTTGATAGCTTGGGCAAATTCGGTGAAGTGGCCTGGCGATTTGACGTATTCAATATTCTTGAATTTTTCGTAAGGAGAACCACCTTCGGTTGGGTTGGTAATCGAACGCTGACGAGTAAATTCGCCATCGACGATCAAACCAGTTGACCGAGGTTCACCACCGTAGTCACCAGGAGAATAATACTTACCTTTGTCGCCGACAATTAACGCCGCACTGGTAAAGTGCCTCTCTTTTTTCCCTCGCTGCTGCTTGGGCAGATCAGCCATCAATTCTTCTGACGGCTTTTCGCCACCGTCATACCAAATCATTTTCAATGCCTTACGGCCATCAAGCGCTGGAAACTCGAAAACAATCTTGGAAGAAGCTGGGTAGCAGTTTCCATCATGCTTTTCCGAAACCGCTTCAACCGAAGTCGGAAACTTAAGATCCAATGCCATGTAGGACATATTCAGCGTATGGCAAGCCATATCACCAAGGGCTCCCGTTCCAAAATCCCAAAATCCACGCCATTTAAATGGATGAATCTCGGCACTGTAGGGACGCATCTTGGCAGGGCCAATCCACTCATTCCAGTGAACAGTATTAGGCGGAGTTTCCTCTTTCACCTTCAGTCCAAAACTTTGCGGCCAGACAGGACGATTGGTCCAAACGTGAACCTCTTTGACATCGCCAACGACTCCATTTCGAATCAACGCAGCAGATTCACGGAGATTACTTAACGCGGTCCCCTGATTACCCATCTGAGTAACTACGCCGGATTCCTTCGCGGCATCGCCTAGCATTCTCGCTTCTTCGATCGAGTGTGTCAGCGGTTTTTGGCAGTACACTGCCTTCTTAGCCCGAAGCGCTTGAAGTGCCGCAACGGCGTGCGTGTGATCCGGGGTGCTGACGGTGACGGCGTCAATTTTGTCACCCATCTCATCGAACATTTTACGGAAGTCGTTATAGGTCGCCGCGTCTTTGAACTCTTGCTTCTTCTTGCTTAAAGTGTTGTCATCAATGTCACAAATCGCGACGACTTTTCCATGGTTTCCAGCGTCGGTCGAATCACTTGCACCCTTTCCACCCACGCCAATACAGCCAAAACGGATTTCCTCTAAAGCAGAAATACTCGGCTTAATTGAAATTCCACCTGCAACCCACGCACCAGCACCGAGTGCCGCAGTTGACTTTACGAATTCACGACGATTAGAACCCTTCGTCATTTTTTCTCCTGGTTATTTATCTTTGGAAATTGAAGTAGCTAAGCTGCTCCCAAGTTATCCGGAAATGATTAAGAATTCAAACATTTCACCTATAAATTAAGTCGGCAACGCGCCAATTCAACTTATTACTGGGAAAGCACTCGCTTTGTCTATAGGATTTTAGGAAACCCAGCCGCATTTAAAAAATTGTATCGCGTCTAACACTGTATCAGAGGCAAGCTCAGGTTGCCGATGCTGCCAACCGAAACGCTCCAACCGCCCTGCGCTTTTGAGTCAACCTCGCGGGTCACCCCCCCACCTTTTCACGTAATCGCTCTACGATTTTCTGCATTTCGGCCTTCTCCTTGGGGGATTCAACCGTCTCAATCGCCCGGTTTTCTGCAAGTCGCGCCTGCCGAGTCCGTTTTTGCTCCCTCATGATCATCGCCTTGTGCAACAAGGCTTCCGCCCTAAGGTCTGCCGGCATCTGAGTATCTTCTGAAAAATCATCCAGCACCTTCAACGCGCCTTCCTGGTCATCCATGGCGTAAAGGCAATCTGCTTTCGCCCCAATCAAATCAATTCGTATGTCAGGGTTATTTCGTGAATTCGTCAGTGCCGCGTCAAAACAGGCAACCGCTTCTTTGAACTCACCATTGGCAGCCAACAATGAACCTTTGGCTAAATTCAAATAGTTTGCCCCCTGAGCCTTCGCAATCGATTCATCGAGCAACTTCATCGCTTGAGCGCGTCTCCCGGAGCCGACCATCAAGTATATTTTTTTGACGATTAGCCTCTGTCGCGTTTCACCAACCACACCTTCAAGATTAATCATTTGATCAAGAATTGAATCTGTCATTGAGTTATCATTCAGCTGCCGTGCCAAGTTCAATTTCCATTGGAAAATTTCCAACAGTTCAGAACTGGAGAAATCAAATTCACCCACGACTTCGTCTATAAATTGAATCGCCCGCGCCGGCTTCTCTACTCGAGAAATCATCATCAAGTCAGTCATGATGACTTTCCTCATCTCGGCATCCGCTGCTCCGTTCCATTTCTTACGCAGACCGAACTCATTGTCTTTATCAAGCGCGACGATTTCTTCAATAATTTCGGGATAGTAAACACCGATTATTTCCTGCCGCATCTCGCTGATCGCTTCGTCGAGCAAACGGGCCCTTGCCTCACCGGTCTCCGACTCGGCTGCCGCTAATTTTGCGTCCCGATTGACTCTCAACTTTCTCGCATTCTGAAGCAGCTCAAGGTAATTCAGATGCCCACCGGCCTCATACCCGGCAAATGCAAAGGGGACTAATTTTGAATCCGTAAGTACCAAGGTTGGAAAACTATCGATTCCGTATTTCTTCGAATACTCTTCGTTCTGCTTGGTCAATTTTGGATCTTGAGGACTGTTCTTGGGAAAGTCCAACTTAATGAGCACATACTCTTTCGATATTCCATCTAGAAATCCCTTCTCTGAGAGAACTTCCTTCTCCAACTTTTTGCAGGGCGGACACCAGTCACTTCCGGTAAACAAAAAGATTACATCCTTGTTTTCAGCCTGTGCTTGCTGAATGGCCTTCGCAGCATCTTCCGTAAATCCAACCTCTTGACCCAGAGAAATTGAAAACGCAGATAAAAAGACCAACAGCGTCGAGATGATCAGGAATCTCAACTGATCGACCAAATAGGGCGTCGGTGTTGCTGAAGTAAAACTCATCGAGCGTCTCTCTGAAAATTTAGAAGACTGCTGTCCACGGTTATGAATACGTCGTGGACGCAAAATTGGTGCGGTAGTAAAAGAGTAAAACGATACCCTGCCGGTGCTATCTTATATCTACTATTTTCCGATAGCAATTGCGACAACTCTCTTTTTGCAATTTCGAAGGCGACAGTTTACCCCAAACAAAGTTCTTACCGGCCTTCTTAAAAGCTGCCTTCAACCACGCCACGCCTTTACGCGGGAACCTTCCAAACGGTAGGCCTGTTGCTCAAACGGATTATCTCGATAGCAGTCTTTGCCCGCGAACCAAAGATAAATGGAGCAAACCAAGTAAACCGGAATGAACAAAACACCCCATTTTTCGTATTGCCGGACGTGAATCTGTTCATGTGTACGTACTATTTCCAGCGTCTCAATATCTTGCCCCAAAATGGCATGCCCCAACGTCATAGCCGCCACTCCCTGGCGCCCCAAACAAGCAAGCCCCCCCGAAACAAACCCACCGAAAAATTCTAGGCATCCCTCCTTCACTTGAACCCGCCCGCCAGTTAGCAAGCCAATCAATCCCAAGGATAAACCGATTAGTGAATTCGGAGAGGTCCACACATACAAAATGACCCTCAGTAATACTTTCAACAGAACCCCCAAAACAATTAATTTACCGCATGTTTATACCGGAAAAACAAAGTTTCCACTCCCAATTGGTAACAAACGGGTAACGTTCTCGCCGAATTTTTGATGAAAAACCGCCCAATCCTACGGTAACTCAAGAACGTTCGTCGAATTCTACAACTCAAAAATTAGTTCCGACGCAGTGCCAAGTCTATAATACAAGGGCAAGAAGATTCCGTTCAAAATACAACCAAGAATTGGCAGACCACAATTAAAGTCATGATTACTAGGCGTTCTCAAGCTATTTAGAGAATTCAATATGTCATTCTATACCAACAATTACTTAATCCAACGATGGTCGCGAATTGCACTTCCCCTCGCGATCACTCTGGCTCTTCTGGGAACCGCCGAGGCGGACGGCAATGATTCCATTAAATCGCTAAAGGCGATTGGAGAGAAAGTGGCTCAAGTCGTTAGCCAAAACCGTGACGCCTGTGTTGCTTTGGTGGATGGATTCGGTTCCGGTAGCGGAGTCATCGTTTCCGAAACCGGTCTAGTACTGACCGCTGGACACGTTATTGAGAATACCAACCTGAGAAGCTTCGAAATCGTTCTCTCATCCGGCCGCCGGGTCAAAGCAAAACCGCTCGGGTACAATCTCAACAACGATCTTGGCATGGCTCAAATTCTGGAACCCGGGCC
Organism: Planctomycetota bacterium; assembly: GCA_029979005.1. Classification (GTDB taxonomy): domain Bacteria; phylum Planctomycetota; class Planctomycetia; order Pirellulales; family Pirellulaceae; genus Mariniblastus. The sequence continues at coordinate 11,995 of JAPOIJ010000112.1, forward strand.
CTGGCCACATGCAAAAATCAATCAAGACAGTGACCTAAACCGCGGGGACTGGGTCGTTTCCGTTGGACACTCTGGAGGTTGGGAACTCGGGCGAGACGCGCCGGTGCGTACTGGGCGATTCCTCAAAATGGAGAACTCGCAACTAGTGACTGACGCTGTTCTAATCGGTGGCGATTCCGGTGGACCACTTTTTAATCTCGACGGAGAGGTCGTTGGGATCCACAGTTCGATCGGCGATTCCGTTAGCGAAAACCGGCACATTCCAATCGAATTATTCATTGCGGATTGGCAGCGCTTAGAGGATGGTGAACAGTGGGGCATGCTTGCGAACCTCGGTCGTAGTGAACAACGCCGTCCGCTAATCGGTGTTACCGTCGATCTAACCGCTGACGAATGCATCGTCACCTCGGTCTACCGGAATTCACCGGCACAAATCGCAGGCATCCGGAGAGGTGACATCATCACCCAATTTAATAATTCCCCCATTGCTACCGGACAGCAATTAATAGACGCCATCAGGAAACAAACCGCTGGAAAGTCTTATCCTATCTCCGTTCGACGAGGCGGACGAACGCTTGTATTTGAGATTACGCCTCAGTAACGACAGTTCTGCATTGTTGGCAAAACATTATGAAATTTAAAATATCCTTAAAATTAGTTCTCTGTCTTGGGTTACTTTTCGGTTCGCTCGCTGGACCACTTGAATCCTCCCAAGCTCAGATCTCACGCGACTTGCGGAATATTTTTCAATCGATGCTCGACGATCTCGACGACGATCTCCGATTAAAATTCGAGGAAGCCCTCGAAACAGATTCTTCGGTAATCAAACTTACCCGCGAACAGTTTAGGAGATTCCGGCAAAGTCCGATCAATCCTTTTGATGGCTTGAAATCAGCGGCAGTGAATCAATCGGGTACGATCATCGCACTCAAGTTTGAACTGCCTGATATTCGGAACCGACCCATTCACCCACTTGAACGACAAAACAGCGGTCTGCTCGCTTCCCTTCGTCCAGCAGTCAAAAATGCCGCGAAGTCATCGGTCGTGGTCTATTCCGACAACCGGTCGGTGGCAATGGGTACGATCTTTCGAGAGGACGGCTATATCCTCACCAAAGCGAGTGAACTGGATGACACAGAGACAATTCGTTGTAAGCTGTTCAATTCAATTGAAAAACGGGCCAGCCTGGTCGAAATCAACAAAGACCACGATCTTGCCATTCTAAAAATCGATGCCAAAGGACTGATCCCTGCCAAATGGGCGAATCAATCGGCTTCCATTGGTAATTTTCTGTTGACCCCCGACCCGTTTGGAAATGTGTTGGCGCTCGGAACGTTTAGCGTCCCCACACGGTCAACCGCCGTAGGCCAACAGGCGTTTCTGGGAGTTCAGCCAGAAACAACACCCGATGGGGTTCGCGTCAGCGCCATCCAGCCTGGCACTGCCTCTGCGTTGGCGGGACTACAAGACGGTGACATCATCACTAAGCTGAATCAGATCGTCATCAACGATGCATCAACACTCGTCAAAGCAATTAGAGATCGAGCTCCAGGGGATAAAATCGAGATTACGTTCAGCCGCAATGGCGCAACACAAACCACCACTGCAACCCTTGCGGCGCGTGAATATTCAGGTGAACAAGCGGCACGATTTAAAATGATGAATCGCTTGGGAGCGGTTCCCAGCCAGCGTTACGACAACTTCCCGTCCGTTTTCCAGCACGATGCACCACTGTTCCCTGAGGAGTGTGGCGGACCGATCACCAATCTGGACGGAGACGTGGTCGGCATCAACATCGCCCGACTGGGACGCGCCGCAAGCTATGCGATTCCCGCATCTACGATTCAAAGTCTCATCTCAAAATACGAGATCGCGCCGGAGCTTCGGCAACTCAAAGTTCAGGCTCGACAGTAATCTCAAGGCACGTTGGCTTAGATTCCGCCCAAACCAAAATCATTTCGATCAATCACCTACGACGTGAGACCTTCGGTCGATTAGCTTTCGATGGCGTTGATGAGTGAAGCGTGGAAGTCGGATTTATCCCACAATGTTCACTTCGCAAGGTCTCTGATCTGAATCTTGCACGAGAGAAACTCGAAGCTGGAAATTGAACCGCCGCCAACTTCATTTAGAGCAGGGGAACCCCAAAATCGGTTGGCGGCGAGTTCTCAATTTCCAATCGGCCCACGATTGGTACCTTCCTTCGCGAGGGGAGCGTGCTCATAAAGGTAACGAGCAGTTCATTTCCGAAAACTGAGTTATTTACGAGACGACAGCTGGGGAAGGCAATTTACTCACTGAACTATACACCCCTCTAAACTTGACGCTCAATTTCCGCAGGAAAAATTTCTTTCCCTAGCGATTTCGCGTCGGTTGAGAGGATAATACGGACTGAGGCAACTCCAATACAAATCCATTAAGATTTCTTAAGATTGCAAACAAGACCATACGAAACTGTCCTAACAAAAAGCTGCCTATAACAACCCATTTACCGGCATTATCCGAGTACCCGCCAAAACAGGCAATCCTCACTCAAATTGCGACTTACTTCGGAGTATGTGGTGGTAATGTTGGGCGAAACGATGAGCCTCGTCCCTCACATATTGCAGCAATCGGAGCGAAAATGCGTGCCTCGACAACCGAATCGGTTCAGATTCTCCCGGGCAGAAAATTTCCTCGTTCTTTTTGGCGAGCGATAGAAGAGTCGGCGGCTCAATCCCCAAAGCCTCAAAAGCCGCAACCGCACTACTCAACTGCCCCTTTCCCCCATCAATAAGCAAGATATCCGGAAACACATCTTGCTCGTCATAAAGACGCTGGAACCTTCTCGAAACGACTTCATGAATGCTGCGATAGTCATCGATTCCAGAAACATCTTTGATCTTAAATCGCCGATACCCCGGTTTGAAAGGCATTCCGTCGACGAACCTAACAAGGCTCGCCACCGTATCGCCACCACCGAGATGCGCGATGTCGACCCCTTCAATTGTTCTCGGCGACTCTTTCAACTTTAAAACTTTTTTCAAGCCCGCCAAACCCTTCTTCGGATCAATGTGAAACACCTCGGGTTGGGCATGGGTATCCAATTCACCACGCCGATCGAGCGAATTCAGCATTTCAATTTCATCACGTAACTTCGCGGCTTTTTCAAATTCCATCGCTTTCGAGGCCGCCAACATTTCCTCCTGTAATTGATTGATGAGCTTTTTCTTTTTCCCCGAGAGGAACATCTGCAGGCGGCGAATATCTTTCCGATACTCCTCCTTCGAAACTCTCATGTTGCAAGGCGCGGTACATTGCTTAATACTTGCCAGCAAACACGGCCGAAACCATCGCCAACGCTCATCACCGTCATCAATGTCGAGCGAACAAGTGCGAAATTTAAAGATCCTCTGCAAAACCTGAAGTGCACCACGGAGCGAACCGGCGCTCGGGAAAGGCCCGTATAGCTTAACACCGGTGGATTCAGGTTCACGCGTTATCTCAACGCGCGGAAAGTCTTCATAAGTTGATATCTGCAAATAGGGAAACGACTTATCGTCTTTTTGAATCTTGTTGTTCTGAGGCTGAATATCCTTAATCAACCTCGACTCAACCAATAAAGCGTCAACTTCACTCTCGCAGTCTAAATAATCCACATCGGCTATCTCACCAACCCATGAAGCTGTCCGGGCATCCTCCGACGCAGCTTTCAAAAAATAGCTGCCGGCCCGAGAGCGAAGATTGGTCGCTTTTCCAACATAGATGACGACCCCTGAGTCGTTCTTCATCAAATAAACGCCTGGCGTTTGCGGGAAGGTCCGAACCTTCGAAGCAGCACGTTGAAACGGGGTCAAAGCCGAAGAATCGCCTTCTTGCGAATTGTTACGTTTCTCATTCATCGCGGCATTATAAAAGGGATTTGGTCAAGCCGCTAACCGTGTGAAAACAGAGATAACAACGCTGCA
>JAPOIJ010000006.1 GCA_029979005.1 Planctomycetota bacterium
AAAGACTTTTATTCTTCAACAGACTGTATTTTGAATCTCGGTTCCAACTAATAACGATGTCGTCCGTCTTCCGAGCCTGAAAATACTCATCGGGGAGCATTGGATTCGGCATCATAAAAGCAGCTTTCATCGGCCCTTTGACTCGGTCTTCCGGGTCATCACTCTTAAGCATCGAAAAACTCCTCCAAGCACGTAAAACGGAGGTCGAGTCCTTATCGATGCCAACTTTGTCATAGGTAACCATTGACTCAGGCTTCAAGGTCTTGATCATGGCGAGTGTTTTTTGAGCACGACTGTCCTCGACAGACGCAAATTCACCGACCAGGACGGCGGTCTCCGTAATTTGAGATGCACTCGCAGGCTTCATTCGCTTTGGACGAAGCCGTTTTTGACCACCGTCCTCAAACACCTCAAACCCCAACCCCTGATCAGCAACAATCGGGTTTAAATCAAATTCGTGGACGTAAACATAGGTCTTCAAGCGATGCTGGTCGCTTAATTCCGCAGCCAGTCGCTGTGCCTGCTGTTTACCGTCTTCACCAACAAACGAGGCGCACATGATCAACCATGGCCCGGCTTTTTTGGTCAACTCTCTCGACTCACCAGATTGCCCTTCAGATTTCTTACTTCCAAACGGGAGCTTAAACCGCTGAGCGTTGGCCGTTTGAGAAAATACCGCAACGGCTAGCAATCCAATAATCAACAGTCGAATTGTTCTCATCTCTATCTCCTGACATTTGTGCCGCCAACGATCGCAATCCGTGCTTTATTTCAGGGCGGTTTTCATCACGGCGGGACGGTACCAAACCAGTAAAACTTGAGCCAGACCAATTTAAATTCGGAAAAAAACAAAAACCGATGTCATTTCCAAAAGCTAAAGGGAAAAATTCCACCAAAAAGCCAAATATTCGCTTGAAAATTTTGCATCGCCCAGTCGAATACCTTAAAATTGGGAAATAAGGTGTCTAATGGACACATATTTAACATTGAGGCCTCTTGCACAAGTTATGGTGAGAATCACCCCGCTATGGAATAGACGTGCGAAGGCAACGACATTTTTGAGGTTGAAGAAATGCAATACAGTTTTCGTCTCGCCGAGCTTTTAGGCCACGTTCCCGATCCAAGAAAACGCCCCGGAACCATTAAAGCGATTGTGGAATACACCGGTCTGGATCGCCATCAGGTCGCCGCGCTTCTCAAAAATGAAGTTAAGTACATTCCTTTAAAAGCGCTTTCCAGATTATGTGACTTCCTGATTGAACACGGGCACGCTACCGCAGACCAATTGCCGGGTGCTCTGTTTTCTGTGGAGCCGGAGAATTTCTGGGAATTGCTTGCGAGACGTCGGCGTTTGGAAATGTGTGTGGGCGTTCGTAAAGATGTCAGTGCGGAAAATCCAGACGTGTCATTCGTCGTTGCCTCCGACTCTGTATTGCTCGGTGAGATTCTCAACGGAGTCACAACGCTTGGTGGAACAGCCAAGTTAAGAAAATCGGATGGGAACATGTCCATGATGACTTCGGACTCACTTCCCCACCCGGAGCACCTAAAGCAATCACTTGTTTGGAGCCCCGGTCAGGCGGACGAGCAGGAAGTCATCCGAAGAGCCTCAATGGTCTACAACGAATTCTCCGAATCAAAAGGAGATAAAGCGCTTATCGGTATCGGGAGTACCAAGAGCAATCCGGTTGTTGAAATCGTGCTGTCCAAGGCGTTTAATTGTGATCCCTTTGAGAGCCAGGATAACGTCAGCGACGCCGCCCAGCGAGCACTTCCCTTTTTCATGAGATACCGGGACAACGACCCCCACATCCCATCTTGTTTTGCCGGTTTGAACCTTAGCGAGAATAACAAAACCCTCGACGCTGGCCTCTACTATGAAAACGAACAGGGCGTTTGGAATCGCTTCGGTAGCGATAATCCAAAGGAAGAGGTCGCCTTTGTATTTTATGTACACCGCGAGTCGCAGGGGCGTTTAGAGATGGTACTAGGCGGATTCTCTGGGCGAGCGACGCGACTTCTTGCTCGGGCTCTCGCCACCCGTGCCGAGGATTTTTGGCCGCCAATTTACGAAATGCAAGGAATTCAGGTCGGGGGATTCATGGTCAAATTTACAATGCCCACCAGTAAGAAAGAAACAGATATTTTGCGAACCGATTTGGTCGCGACGACTGAAGTTACAAAAATTCCGCGCGAGGCGTTTGTCCGACGACTGGAACGTGGCAAGTCTTAATGTGGCAAGTCTTAACCAGACCATTCAGCCCGCCGCGGCAGCAACTTTACTCCACGTTCAATAGATACTCCCGGTAACAATCGATGCTTACCCAATTTTCCGTAGGCCAAGTCTGGACATATAAAACCCGTGACTGCGAACCCAATTCACGAATAACCATCGTCCGACTCGATGAAGACCCCGATTTTGGCACGATCGTCCACGTTTTTGTGTCCGGTGTGTCTATTCCTAATGCACAGGCTCCCGGGGGCGTTACAACCTTTATCGCCCACCTTCCCTACTCGGAGGAGGGGTTGGAACAATGCGTGCTTCAACTCGATGGAGAATCCACGGAGTTGCCCGACTATGAAGGCGCCTACCAACTTTGGCGTAACGCATTTGAATCAAACGAAGCAGGCGTATTTGATGATCCAGTCAGCGAGGTCATTGCCTCAATGGCAACCTTCGCCCACTAGCACGCACGATGGCAACCCACCTAATCGATACTTACCTTGGGACCAATCGGACTCTGGTGATGATCAAATCAGAATTAGGATCTATTTCCTTGCCAATCAGGGCCAAGGTTGAGTTTTCCGGTTTGCCAAGCCGCACCATTACTTGCTCGGTAAAGTCAGTATCCTGAGGCAGGGCGTAAAACGTTACCGGCCTTCGATCTCCCAGACAAATATCAAGACTACCCTCATATTTTGAGCGGTAGGTGATGAAACACCGGAAGTAACCGGTTTTTCGATCTTCGATCGCTAAATCCCACTTCGCTTCGCCAGAGCTCGACCAAGCGCTAATCCCGGTGCTCTTTGCCTCACACCCCGCAACCTTCGCCGAACGGATCGGTAAATTTAGACTTCCATCAGACTCCTGCCTAACGGTTGATTTGGAGATTCCAGATTCGCCGTTATCCAGCGACACCGAATCCTCAACTATCCCCCCCGCTTTTTGGGCCGGTTCATCTGCAACCACTGAGGCTTTTCTTTCCTCAAGATCCTCGTCCGCTCCAACCGGAACAACTCCCACCGAACGAGTCTGACCTGACGGATTACTTTCACCCGCCTCATCATCATTGGAAAGCAATAAAACTGTTGCTGTCATTGCAATTACGGCAGTTGAAACTAAGAACATTATGACACGAATATCCAATAAATCGTGAAACCAGGGCTTGAGTTCTATATCCAGCTCACTGTCGCCAGATGAAGCGGCCTCAGGCATCCTAGATTCAGTGTGATTTTCTTCCATCCGCTTGTCTTTCACCTTCCAAATGATTTACAGATCTATCTCTCAAGAGTTTCTCTGCTCTCAAGCAATTCCAAATAATGAAGCTGGACTCTTCTAGCATGCATCTATCACGCAATCAAAAAATGCCATCACTCTGATTTGAATTTAATCCCCTTGGTGGGAAAGCTTCAAAGTCTAACGGATTAGTACCTAGGTTGGCCCCCAGAACGTTTGATCAATATTGAATTTAGATCATTCTCATCCGAGAAACACCCTAAATAAGCCGATTAAATCAACGTCATCTCACTCTTAAACAACACTCGAGTCAATTCGGCTATTAGTTAGAAACCCCTGACTAAAATTCAAAATTTGGTTGCCCTGATGATTCGGAGCTTACAAGTCGTTCCGATTTTAACGCTCAATAAAAGCACGATTTGTATTCAATTAACGATCCTTCAAACCGTTCTATTGAGAGAGCGATTTGCTGCCGATGTACTCATTGGGAATCAAAATATTTGAAATCCCAATCGCAAGACTCGGGTCACTCGGCCCGAACCATCACTGACGGGGGCAAATGTGTCACAGGACATCAACGTAGTAGCATTGGTAAAAGGCGAAGAACGCTACATCTTTTTGTTTAATGACAAAAAGAAGGGCGAAACGCTTCGTACGCTTGGTCGCTACGCGTCAGACGGAAAGCTCAGTTTCTCGTGGTATGATGCTGCAGTCTTGAGCCAAAAAGTTCGAAATATTCAAAAAACCGAAACCCCTACCGAACCGTCTCCCGGTCGCTTTGCAGCTCCGCATCTTGGGGATTTGTTCTCCAACGAGGATCTATTTTCTGGGGAAGACACCTTCTAAAGACATTGTGTTTAAATTGTCTTCGAGCCTGTCGAACTGTTTTGTAGGTACCGTGGTCCGAGTACAGGAGCGACCTCGAATTGGAAAAATCCATCCCCCGATTTCTGCGTTACCTGAGTGTCGAACGAAATTGTTCTGATCTGACCATTAAGTCCTACCGCGAAGATCTCGAATTGCTGTATGGCTTTCTCTGCGACACGCTCACTTCGAGCCCGAGACCCTCGAAAATTACCCCATTAGATTTGCGAAAATATGTCTCGGCACTTCACGAATCGGGATATGCCAAGAGTTCAGTTTCGCGACGACTCGCTTCCATGCGAAGTTACTTCAAGTTTTGCCAGCGTGAAGGACTATGCGAAACCAACCCCGCTAAGCCTTTGAGGAATCCACGACGCGAGCGAAAACTGCCGCACTTCCTGACAGGCTCGGAAATCGGGCAACTGCTTTCAGCGCCTTCAAAAAATGAACCGCTGGGAATTCGGGACCGTGCGATTCTTGAAACTCTTTATTCCGCGGGCTTACGTGTTAGCGAACTGGTTGGCGTAAATCTGGACGACCTCGATCTCACCGATGGTCTCGTTCGCGTGCGGGGAAAAGGTAAGCGAGAGCGACTGGCTCCGCTAGGCAGTTTTGCGGTCAGAGCATTGCGTCTATGGCTCAAAAAACGAACTCCAGCTCGCGGTTTAAGCAAAGAAGATTCAGCGGCGGTATTTCTCAACAAATTTGGAAAACGACTTACCACGCGAAGTGTTGCGAGAATGCTGGAAAAGTACCTCAAGGTCACTGGACTGGACTTACGCACTTCTCCTCACACGCTGAGACACAGCTTCGCTACGCACCTCCTCGATCGTGGAGCCGATATTCGCAGTGTTCAAGAATTACTGGGACACAAAAGCCTCGTCACCACTCAGATCTATACTCATGTCAGTACTGCAGGTCTAAGACAGGCTTACGAGAGAGCCCATCCGCGGGCTCGAAAAGATGCGTAGACTTAGGATTACAGCGAGTCGTTAAAATCAGGCAGCGGAGTTAGCATGATTTCCCAGCAGCCATGTTAGGGGCTGTTCTTCCCTCGTATCTGAGGCAACGAGGCACTGTCTTTTCCGGAGATTCGATCAGAGACAATCGATTTCAAATCGACTCCTTCTTGTTGTCGCAAGGAAATCTCGTTAGGCGTCATCGCAATCCTACCGTCGCCCGTGAGCAACCAGAATGATGGTACCGACCGCACACCATAGTCAAACAAAACTGGATGCTTCAGTCCCTCAGTCATGCCATGCGGGCCTGCTAATTTACCGGTTGCGATCAATTTAATTGCAGCTTCCTGCGTCTTGTCCACATTGATCGATAACAGGCGAAGACCGTGCTTCTCCTTCAACTCCCGATAAACTTCGTGAACCCTCTGCTGATCCAACTCAACATTCTGTCTCGCCGTCGTCCAAAAATTTAGCAGTAGATGATTTCCACCAAACTGCTGAGACTTAATCTTCTTATCGCCCGTGAGACTGGAAATTTCAAACGGCGGGGCGGGATCCCCTGTTTTCAATAACGGAGTAATCTCTACTTGAAGTGGCGGTAATGAAACTTCGTCAACATCTTCAAGAATTTCAATTTGAGCAAAGAGTTCAAACACATAAGTCGTCTTTTCAATTTGGCGATCCAGCCTCGCCGATAGCGAGTAAGTGCCGACGGGCACATCGTATACAACAAACTGCCCTTCCGAATCGAACTTGATATCAAAGACCTTCGCCTGTTGCATGAGCTTGTCGCGCTCGGCAAGATATTTCTTCCCTTCGTCTGATGCCAGAAATTTTTCTGACCAAGCAAGCTTATCTTCATTTTTCCATTCATCAAATTTCTCTGGGAATGCCGGTAACGGCCAGTCCACTTGCTCCTTGAGCGTGGCTTTTAACTGGTCAAAGGGAACGGTCAACGTTAGACCATCCCAGGATTTCCGATTGGCTTGGGCATACTCAATTTTCCCGCGAACCACCGCATCCTCAGCGAAAACGGAGGCAGCACTTAAAAACATCACAACGAAAAAAACCAACAATTCTGCACACAACTTTTGCGATACAAACCGAGTTTTTGAACGGCACAATTGCATTACGAACCACCAAAAAATTGTAGAAAAACCGGAAAGGCGATGATCTGAATCGAAAATACCTTCCCCTCAGGCTATTTATCGGCACCGTGAACGTCAACGAGAACCCTTCCTAATCGCTCAGGTTGATGCTTTGGTTTAACGATTTAAAGGATTAGCGTTAAATACCGTTGAAATTCGAAGGATTTATCAGCAGATTGGCAGTTGGCAGTTGACCATCAGGCTGCCCAAAAATTAAACTCTCAAGCTTGCATGAACCGGCGTTCTTCGGTGATTGCCGATTAACTTGCCAGCCGCTTTATGAGCGGTGTTTCACTTATTGCCTGAGGAGATCAGGGTGCCTGGACAGTGTGTAATTGGATTGCAGTGGGGTGATGAAGCCAAAGGAAAATTGGTCGACTTGCTAACCGATGGAAAAGACCTTGTCGTTCGCTATCAGGGGGGAGCCAATGCCGGCCATACCGTCGTGATTGGAGACGATGTCTACAAACTCCACCATATTCCCAGCGGGATCATTAACGAAGGTGTCCTGAATTTGATCACCCCGGGAGTAGTGATCAATCCACCAACGATTCTCAAAGAGATCAATTCACTTGCCGAGCGAGGAATCGACGTCTCCACGCGAATGAAGATCAGCCAGCGTGCCCACGTTGTCATGCCATGGCACGTCCTCGAAGACAAAATGTGGAACGAGCTTGTTTCCGGTGAAGATAACATCGGAACGACGCTGCGGGGAATTGGCCCCTGCTACGCTGACAAAATTGGCCGCAGTTTTGCAATTCGAATCGGCGACTTAATTCAGCCCGATTTTCCGGAGCGTGTTCGAAAAATTGTTGCGGTGAAAAAGAAAGTTCTCTCTGCAGCTTCCGGTGCCGACGAAACTGCACTCGATGCCGAGGCGATTATCACGGAGTATCAGGCGTATGCCCAGCAACTAGAGCCGATGATCACCGATACCAATCGAATCTTGCTCGACGCGGTCGATGAAAACAAAGACATCCTTTTCGAAGGAGCTCAGGGCTCACTGCTCGACATCGATCATGGCACCTTCCCATTCGTCACCAGCAGTAACAGTTCAGGTGTTGGCATCTCGACAGGCTCGGGTGTTCCAGGAAACTGGATCGAAAAGGTAATTGGCGTTACCAAGAGCTACGCGACTCGCGTTGGTGGAGGCCCCTTCCCTACCGAGCAGGACAATGAAAAAGGTCAACACATCCGCGACATGGGTAACGAGTATGGCACGACTACCGGACGGCCTCGCCGATGCGGCTGGTTTGACGCTGTGGCCGCTCGCTACACCGCACGACTTGGCGGTGCGACATCGGTTGCATTAACCATGCTGGATGTTCTCAGCGAACTTGAATCCATCGATGTCTGTGTGGCTTATGAAATCGACGGGGAGCGCATTGAGCACTTCCCTGCCAACGTCAATGATCTCCGAAACTTAACGCCGGTCTACGAATCCCTACCGGGCTGGCAAGTCGACGTAACCGGTGCTCGCTCGTTAGACGACTTGCCCCTCAATGCCGTTCGCTATGCTCGTAAGATTGAGACATTAATCGGCCGCCCAATCGAGTTCATTTCGGTCGGACCGGACCGGGCACAAACCATCCGGATTTCTCAAGACGAATCACTAGAAGAGTACCTTAACGCGAAAGCGGTTTGAGTTTCCAAAACTTAAACCTTGTTATCGAATTGAAATCCACTCGCCGTTTTAAATTGCAGTTACAGGCTCCATGAATTCATCCGATAGTCAATTGCAACTTGATGTGTCCCCGGAAAAGATTCCGAGGCACGTTGCGATTATCATGGACGGGAATGGGCGATGGGCTCAGCGGCAGGAATTACCCCGTATTCGAGGCCATCAGCAAGGCGCTAAAACCGTGCGATTAATCACGGAAGAATGTGCCCGGCTCGGGATCAAACAACTTACTCTCTATTGCCTCTCCAGTGAAAACTGGAAACGCCCTGAGGATGAGCTTGAGTTCCTTATGTTCTTGCTCTCCCAGTATATGATTCAAGAGCGAGAGACGATGATGGAGAACAACATTCGTCTTCAGATCATTGGAAGACGCGAGCGGATCCCTGCGGATGTTCAAACGGAGATGGATCAATCTCTCGAGATGACCTCTGGTAACACCGGCACCTGCCTGTGCCTTGCGATTAATTACGGCGGTCGCGCTGAGATCGTGGATGCCGTTCGGCAAATCACTTCCGAAGTGATCGCCGGAAAACTTGACGCTTCTGAGATCACCGAAACAACTGTTTCCGACCACCTTTACACCGCTGGAATGTCTGATCCTGATCTGTTGATTCGCACCGCTGGCGAAATGAGGATTAGCAATTACTTACTTTGGCAGATCAGCTATGCTGAAATGTGGGTCACTGATAAAATGTGGCCCGAGTTCTCAATCGCAGATTTCCACCAAGCGATTGGTGATTTTTCAAAACGGAATCGACGATTTGGTGGACTCAACAGTGAGGATCCAACGTGCTAGGCCGCCGCTTAATCTCCGCTGCAGTCATCATTTCATCAATGCTGCTTCTGCTGTACTTCGATTACTCCCTCGGACGGCCTGAAAGTCTAGGGAGGCCTGGTCTGTTACTTTGCGGGTTGGCTGTAATTCTTGCAGCAATGGCAGCCAGTGAATTAGTCTTGATGTTTGATAATGTCGCCTGCCGTCTCAACCACCACGTAGTCGTGTTTGCCACCGTTGCAATGACCTGCACCGCCTTTGCCCCGGTACTTTGGAGAGACCAACCGTTCAATTGCCCGCTGGGACATTTTGGGTGGGCAATGGCAGGTATCGTTCTGGCAATCGTCCTCGCATTCATTCACCAAATGCGGACCTTCAATCCGTCTCCCTCTCCAGCCAATGGAGAAATTATTGACCAACTGGGACGCTCGGCTCTGATTTTCATTTACCTAAGTATGCTCTTCGCATTCCTCGTTCCCCACCGCCTGCTTCAGGACAACAATGCACTTGGACTGGTATCGATTGTTACCCTGATCACTTCCACCAAGCTCGCCGATTCTTTCGCCTACTTCATCGGCAAGCGATTTGGAACCGTTAAATTAGCCCCGAAACTAAGCCCCGGCAAAACCGTTCAGGGGGCCCTTGGCGCGTTCATCGGAGGGTGCGTTGGCACGGCAATTGTAATTTACATTGTCGCACCGGTGATCCTATCCACCGAGGTAAACAAGCCCTGGTGGTGGTTCCTCGCCTACGGAATCTTAGTCACTAGTGCCGGCATGGTGGGCGATCTCGCAGAATCGCTGGTCAAACGCGACACCCAAACCAAAGACTCCAGCAGTTGGCTGCCCGGACTGGGCGGCATTCTGGATATCATGGATTCCCTCGTATTCGCCGCCCCCGTCTCCTTTTTTCTGTGGATAATCGCCGACCTTCCGGCCTCGCCATGAGCCGGCGATTTTAAGTCTCCACGACCGACTACCGATCCTCATCGGTTAATTCAGAAATATCTTTCGGAAGCTTATCATCAACGATTCCATAAGCACCCCTTCCATTGTCCCGGATGCGATTCTTTGCATCATCAACAATCGACTCGATGTCGGCGTCCCAATATAGTTTCCTTGCTACTTCCGCATCGGGTGTTTTCAAAGGCCTAAGCAAACGGAAACCGACTCCTAAACCGGGTGAATCAGTGTACCACCAAGGGCTCTTGGGAAAATTCGGGTCTTCGTATTTCCATTCCTTGTCATCAGATCCTAGCCGGGCCGCACTCCGACAATCCTCAGGCTCTAGCTCCCAAGACCCCCCTCGAATGACGCGTGGATACAATTTGGTTGGACGCCGTAGTGCCTCGTCAGCTGAAACAGACTTTCCAGCTTCGATGTGGTCGTAGCCATTCTCACTGTACTCATCGAGCACCCATTCAGCGACATTTCCATACATGTCGTACAACCCCCATGGATTGGGCTTCAATTCACCGACAGGGTGCCGTTCATCATCCGATGTTTCAATATTCCAAGCGTGATCTTCGAGATCATCTGGATCGTCACCAAAGTAATAAGCCGTCGTTGTTCCAGCGCGACAAGCGTACTCCCACTCCGCTTCCGTAGGAAGCCGGTAAAACCCATTAGCCATTAAACTCAGCCATTTCGTATACTGCTTGGCCGCAAATTGTGTCATCGTTGCCGCAGGTTGATCGTCAGCCTCTCCAGCCGAATAGGTAAAACTCGCATCGTAGAGTGATGACGGCGCGGTCACGGCGTCCACTTCATTGTCGCTATCGACTTTACGAAGCCCCTTCCCGTTAAGAGCTTTGAAAACTTTATCGAGTTGCATGTATTTTTTGTACTCAAGCCAGGTCACTTCGTACTTGCCCATCCAAAACGGTTCAATCGAAACTTCAAACTGCGGTCCTTCGTCATCGCGGCGATCATCTTCATCTTCGGGACTTCCCATCATGAACTTGCCACCGGGAATGGGCACCATTTCGAATTGAATTTTTGTTCCAGGAATAGTCGCCGTATAGGGCACCATATATCCACCTTCAATCTCAACGAATTGCCCGGACGCTGGCTTTTCTTTAACAATCCCAAGTTCATTCTCACCAATCGCCCTGGAGACAGGCACCTCATAGGAGACAGTTTGGAGCAACTCTTGTGGCGTCGAACTTGACACCGCAGTGAATGAAGTTGGCTCGGTAGTCTGAAACATCAGAGATACCAACCAAACAAAGGCGACGGTTGTGCACGCAATACAGCTGAAAGATAACTTCACGTTGTTAGTTTCCTAATAAATCAAAAAATACGGTCACTTATTAAACTTGGACCGAGACAAATTAAACACCGCTCTGGCACCCTACTTAGGATACCCGAGGCTCAACAAAAAACGGCAAAAAAAACGGGACGCAACGATTTCATTCCAATTTTAAGCGGTAATGGTCGAAATTTCTCCTACGATATTGTGGCCTATCATATCCCTGATCTCATTCACTGAAAAATTTTGGCTAAACAGGAATTGCATCTTCGTTAAGGCTGCTTCAATTGTCATATCACGACCGGGAATCACCCCCGCTTCGGTCAGCGCCGTGCCTGTGGCGTAACTGCCTTGCGTCATCTCTCCATGCAGGCACTGGGTGCAGCCCAAAATCACCATACCTTCCTGCGTGGCCGCTGAGATTGCCTCCAAAAATTCACGGTTCTCCGTCGGTCCATTTCCATCCCCGAAGGTCTCCAGAATAATCCCCTTAAGGGGCCTTTGTAAAAGATGGTGAAGAATATCAATTGACATCCCCGGAAACAAACGAAAAGCAGCCACTTCAGTGGCTGTAATTGGTTTCACTTGCAAGCCGCCCGATCGCCGCGTCGGGGGAAGGAAATGCTTTTCGAATATCTCAATAGAAGTTCCCACCGTGGCCAGAGGTGGATAGTTAGGGGAATCAAAAGCATCGAATCGAGTCGCACTAACTTTAGTACTACGACAACCACGGAATAAATGATCACCAAATAGAAGACCAACCTCGGGGATTTGATAATTCGCCGCTAGAACCATTGCCGTTTTGAGATTCTCTCGAGCGTCATTTCGAATCTGGCCAAGTGGGAGTTGGGCTCCAGTCAAAATCACAGGCTTTGACAAACCATCCAACATAAACGCGAGAGCGGCGGCACTATAGGCCATCGTGTCAGTTCCATGGAGAATAACAAACCCATCATAAAGATCATGCCGCTCTGCAACATCGCTGGCGATCTTCCGCCAAATCAGCGGTGTCATGTTCGAAGAATCCACCAGCGGTTCGTACTCTATTAAATCGAACTCAGGCATTGGTGCCTGAGACAATTCATCCATATTCGCCATTTGGCTGGAAAGGTAGCCTGGTGATGGACGGTAACCTGTTTCAGACGGTCGCATCGAGAGAGTGCCACCGGTATTAATTACACAAATTTTCTTCAAAGATTTTGCCCATTCAACGAGTTCAAGAACATAGTCAGTGTAAACAATTTGGGAAGTTCCTGCCGAAACTTTACTGATCCTGAAATTTTACCTGACCGTCTAAAACCTTTGTTGTTACCAACCCCAACGCTGATCTAGGTTGACGGAGTCTGCTCCATACGACATTCTTTACAAGGTAAAAAAGATTTCAAAACAAGCTTTTCTTTAACGAGGCGAATTCCATGGCTGAAAAAGACCAATCCCCTAACCCCCGCCCCATTACCGTTGACGAGTCAAAAACGGTCAGTTCCTACGCCAACTTTTGCCGCGTTACCGGGTCACCCGAAGAATTGATCGTTGATTTTGGAATGAACTCTCAGCCCATGGGGCAAAACGAGAAACCCGTCGATATTTCGCAAAGGATTGTGCTCAATTTTTACACAGCCAAACGTCTGCTCCATGCCCTCCACGTTTCTGTGCAGAGACATGAAGAAGTTTTCGGAAAGATCGAAACCGACATTCAAAAGCGAGTCGTTCCGCGGGAATCTAAATAATTGGCTCCCGCCAATGAATCCATTTTAAGTTCTAAAAGGCCGCCCTCGGGCTGGCCTTTTTTCTTGGAAAACGACTTACCCTTAATCCCCGCCACCGGATCACTTTCCACCCCAATCAACAAGGGGGTGGTCGCCCCTTTTTCAACCTCCGAGTCGTCGGTAAATTAGATGACTTATTAAAATCTCACCCATCGACCATTTTTGGAACCACCATGGCCAAAGTCACGATCAACGATATCGAAGTCACCAGCAAGTCGATTCTTATGCGAGTCGATTTCAACGTTCCTTTAAACGACAATCTTGAAATCACTGATGACCGCCGCATCGAGATGGCGCTCCCCTCCATAAAATCGGTCGTCGATCGAGGCGGCCGCCTAATTCTCATCAGCCACCTCGGCCGCCCCAAAGGCGTACCTTCTGAAAAATTAAGCTTAGCACCGGTCGCAAAGCGACTTGCCGAAATCCTCGAAAACAAAGTTTCATTTGCTACAGATACTGTTGGCCCGGATGCTGCAGAAAAAGTCAAGGCTTTGCAAGACGGAGAAATTGTCGTCCTTGAAAACTTACGATTTGACGCGAGAGAAAAATCAGGGGATGCATCCTTCTCAGCTCAATTGGCTGACTTTGCAGACATCTACTGCAATAATGCATTTGGCACCTGTCACCGGGAAGATGCTTCCATGTACGGTGTCCCTCTGGCCATGGGGGGCAAACCCAAGGTGGTCGGAACCTTGGTTGAAAAAGAAATTAAATATCTCAACGATGTGATCAGCAATCCCGATCGGCCTTTTGTTGCAATTTTAGGCGGCGCTAAAGTTTCTGACAAAATTAAAGTTATCGAGAACTTAATTGGCGTCTGTGATCACATTCTAATTGGCGGTGCTATGGCCTACACCTTTGCGTTAGCTCAAGGTGGAAAAGTAGGAGACAGTCTCGTCGAACCAGATAAAGTCGAACTGGCAAAAGAACTTATCTCTAAAGCAGGGGACAAACTCATTCTCCCAGTCGATACCCATTGTGGTGACGACTTTAATTCCCAATGCAATAAACAGGTGGTTGCCGCCGGTGAAATCGCGGATGGCTTCGAAGGACTCGATATCGGTCCTGAGTCTGCAAATCAGTTTGCCGAAATCATTAAGTCGGCAAAGACGGTCGTTTGGAACGGACCGATGGGTGTCTTCGAAATGCCTCCATTTGATGAAGGCACAAAAGTTGTTGCTCAGGCAATTGCCGATAGTGAAGCGATTAGCATCATTGGCGGCGGCGACAGTGCCGCAGCTATTGCGCAGCTTGGCTTCGAAGATTCGGTAACCCATGTGAGCACTGGCGGAGGGGCGAGCCTCGCGATGTTAGAAGGGAAGACATTTGCTGCGGTCGAAATTCTTGACGACCAAGCCTAGCCTTTGCCCTCCAGCGAAATCCGGAATACCAGATTTCTGATATTACCTGACAACCATAAACCTAGGTTGACCCGCGAGGCTTCTCCCTCGTGGGGTTTTTTGTGGTATGTTGGCAGAACCCTTTACCAACTCTGTCTTGCTTGAGTTGCATGGCCTATTTTCAATTCAAATAATTAATCGGCTCAAATTAGATCACTAGCTCAATACAGACTTAAGCTCAATGCAGAATTAACGCAAACATTGCCGTTGATCTGTGGCTTCCGACTTTGACATTCGTTTCCCATGCTCAACAACGCCCCAGTCCAGAAACTAAAACACGACGGATTAACCGTCGAAGGCTACTCCCGCGCGGCAGTCCAATCCTACTGGCGAATTCCCGAACTCAAACTTGGCTTTGACCTGGGAGCCCACCCCTGGGATTTCATGGGCACTCCGACTTGGTTAATCAGCCATTGTCACCTCGATCATATTGCGGCCTTGCCGCTATACGTAGCTCGCCGCAGACTCATGAAAATGAGCCCACCGAAAATCTACCTTCCTCAATCAAACATGGATGCTGTTCGGCAAATGCTCAATTCGTTTGTCAAACTTGACCGCGGCAAAATGCCCTGTGATTTAATCGGCGTTTCGCCAGGAGACGAAATTGAGCTTTCGCGAGAACTAATCGTCAATGTTCACGGGACGAAGCATACTGTTCCCAGTGTCGGATATATTGTTTCTGAACGACGAAAGAAACTGAAAAAAGAGTTTCTTGATTTTAGCGGCGAAGAAATCAAAACGCTCCGTAGCAAGGGAACTGAAATCACAACCGAATCCCGAATCCCTTTAATTGGATTCACCGGTGATACCTCACCGGCAGGCCTCGATCAAAATCCTGAATTCTATGAGACAAAAATTTTGATTACCGAAATGACTTTCATTTCGCCAGAACATCGAAAAGAATTAATTCACAAGAACGGACACATGCACCTGGATGATTTCATTGCTCGTCAGGAAAAATTCAATAACGAAATCATCATCGCTGGCCATTTCAGTACCCGCTACAGCCTTCACCAATCGAAAAAACTGGTAAACCAACAGTTACCTGGAATGCTTGGAGGAAGATTGAAGCTGTGGATTTAACGGGAAAGTATATTTCGGGCGTTGCCTCCGGGAGCGATAAGGGAACAACGCCAAGCTCGACGTTTCGCCCACAGTTCAGTCACCCCAAATCAGTTTATATTCACATTCCGTTTTGCCGACACCGCTGTGGATACTGCAACTTCACCTTAGTTGCCGGGCGAGATTATCTAATTGACCGATTTCTCGATGCACTCGAAATTGAAATTAACTGGCTCGAGCGGGACTATTTGCTGGAAACACTGTTTCTTGGAGGCGGCACACCAAGCCATCTCAGCCCCAAACAGCTTGCCAGGCTCTCAAAAATTATCAGCCACCGATTCACATATTTATCGGATGCCGAAATAACTGCGGAATGCAACCCGAATGACCTCGATCGTGATCGGCTCAATGCACTCAAAGATTTAGGCGTGACTCGAATCAGCCTTGGTGTTCAATCATTAAACCCAAAAAAACTAAAACGACTTGAACGGGATCATTGCGAAAACGATGTTCGACTGGCCATCACTGAAGCCAGAAACATGGGCTTTGATGTTTCAATCGACTTGATCTTTGCTGCACCTCAAGAAACATTAGATCAATGGCAAACAGACCTGAACCAGGCAATCTCGTATGAGCCTGACCATCTTTCGACGTACGAATTGACGTATGAAAAGGGGACTCAATTCTGGAATCGACTCAACCACGGGGCGATTGGTGAGGCAAGCGAAGACCTGAGAGCTGAAATGTATTCTTATGCCATTGAACGCTTACGGCAGGTCGGCATGCAACAATACGAAGTATCAAGTTTTGCTCGAATTGATAAAGCCTGTCGACACAATCTTGCTTATTGGCAGGGCGATCCATTTTTTGCATTCGGACCGGGTGCAGCTAGATTCGTCGATGGTGTTCGAGAAACAAATCACCGAAGCACAATGCGGTACTTGAATTTGGTTCACTCTGGAAAATGCCCGGTGGCCGAACGGGAACATCTGTCTCCCGAACCGGCCGCGAGGGAACGATTAGCAATCGGCCTAAGAATGATTGACGGTGTCGATGAAACTCAGTTTTATGAACGCACTGGATACTCAATAGAAACAATTCTATCCGGTTTAGAGCAAAAGCTCGTGGACAACCACCTGCTCAGACGCGACGGCAAAAACTATCTGTTAACGGAACGAGGAGTCATGCTTTGTGACTGGATCGCAGCGGAAATCGTAAATCATTCCTCGGCAAATTCAGCTGATTAAAAGCGACGGTCACTCGCGTCCGTCAGTAATCTCCGGTTCGATCTTTTTCACAACATCGCCTTGAGATTCAATTTTCTTTTTTAAAATCTGCAACTGCTCTGCAGCGACACCAACCAGTTGCCGGTAATCACTGCGTCCCGCATAGGTAAAGACAATCTCAGACAAAAGGTCATGGGCGGTTGCCATCTGATCGGGCGTGGAAACATCCTTAGCCACCGCGATCATCTCGCTCAACTCGTTGATATCCGTCGGCAAGGATCGTTTGTTTGACAACTCCCCCAACCTTTGGACCGATTCCTGATAGACATGACGCTCTCTTCCGTCCGGATCGATCGAAGCGACGAGTTTGGTAAATATTCTCTTGGCAGATTCATTGCTTTCGTCGAGTTGAAGCTGAACAGCCCGGCCGAAATCTAAAACATTTTCCGTCTGCAGTCGCGTTACTAAACCACGTTCAGCGTTTCGAACAAGTGACTTCCTCCGCGCCTCATAAAACAGTTCCTCTGAAGTTTGTTGGACGTCTGAATCACCATCCATCAAAGGTTTTAGGAGCACTTCCGCCTCTGACCACTGCACCGGATCTTCGGACTCCACCATGATCGCCGCCTTGGCTACCACTTCACTGGGACTTTCTGGGATAAGGCAATAAACGATAAAACAGGCGACCGCCAAAAAAGCAACGACTTGAAAGCCGACCGTTTGGAATAAAGGTGTGTCACTTTTGAGCGTCTGCTTTTTCTTTTTCTTTTTAACGCCAAGCAACCGTCGAGCCTCGGACCTGTCAGCACCAATTGTCAGCGGATTGAATCCGCCTGATATCTGAGAGATTGCCGGTTTTTTTGTCGCGTCGATGTTTTTAATCTCGTCAAATGCCAAAACAATAGCGCGTGCCGAATGAGGACGTAACTTGGCATCGGGGGACAGCATTTGGCTAATAATCTTATCCAGCCAAATTGGGCAATTCATGATATGGTTGGCGACCGAGGGAACCTCCGCCTTCATTTTCATCTTTTTCATGCGGCCGATCGTGTCCGGTGGATAAGGCAGTTTCCCGGTAAGCATCTCGAACAAGACCACGCCGAGCGAATAAAAATCTGATTTTTGCGTTGCACCATCGACGAATTGTTCCGGTGCCATGTAAGCCGCCGTATCCAACTCTCTACGTCGTGTCTTATCCCACCGTCGCTTTTTTGCACGGTTTAAACGCAGATCTGCGATTTTGATTCGGTGCTCACTAGTCAACAATATCTTTTCCGGCGTCAACTTAGAGTGAATCAGATCTTTGCTGTGGAGATAACGAAGGACATCCGCAATTTGGCGCCCGTACTCAACCACAAGATCGGGCGTCAGTTTTCCGCGTCTCGCCAAAACCGCTGCAAGAGATTCGCCTTCAATTAACTCACTCGCAAAAAAAACTCTCTCCTCATCTACTCCGGCACCATACACCTTGACCAGGCCCGGGTGTGCAAGGTTCTGTAACCCGACGACCTCGCGGTCGATTTTCGCAATCGCTTTCTCCCATTCCACGGTGGGAGGCAATTTGATGAATTTTAGTGCGACTTCACGGTCCTGTTCTGTCTGGACGGCGCGATAAACCTTCTGCCGGCGGCTGCCAAGTCGCTCGACAATTCTGAAAGGACCAACGTGTTTATTGACCACGGGACCACCTTTGGCGTTGAGGAAGTGAGGAGGGATGGAGGAAACGGAACGTTTCCGGGATGAGTAGATGGAATTAATCGTAGTTGGTTTACCGAATTTTTCAAAACCAGATTCACAGCAATTTACGGCCCGATTCGGATAAACTACGTCCTTTGGGGCAAACTGAACGACATTGAATCAATGCGCCCCTAGCCACCTTTACGAGTAACTAACGACTTAAACGGCTATTTCCGGCCAAATTGGAGACAGACTCCCACGGAAACTTAAACTTCTACAGATCTAATGGCTGTATTGTTTACGTAAATCTGATCGGCACGGTTCCGGGATTAAAAACCTCACCCGTTTGGAAACTGCCGCAAGTATTCGTAGACCGCCATCGTCGTCGCCGTAACAACATTGTAGCTGTAGGGCATCCCATAGACGGGAATCTCGATCACATCGTCCACCAATGCCAACTCTTCTGCACTCATGCCATGACGCTCATGCCCAATGACCAACGCCGTGCGACGCTGGTATGCATACTCATAGATTAGCTGCGAACGATCCGTTTGCTCGAGTCCAACAATGCGGTATCCCTCACTTCTCAACGTTTTCAAAACGGGAACTAACGTTCTGCGCCTCTCAATAACAACATGGCCAATTCCATCCCTCGCGATCGTCGGATCAATTTTGGCTGCGCCGCAGGCAATAATCTTCTCCACGGCTGCACACCCTGCAAGGCGAACAATTCTGGAAAGGTTGACCTTACTTTTGAAACTAGGACAAGCAAGAATTAATTCCCTTGGACAGGATAGATTGGTCAGTGGTTTATGGCGGAGATGCTCGGGTGGTTGTTGGTCAGTCATAACATCTGCTACTTTACTTTAAACACTTTGACTTCAGGTGTCGTATCGTAGTTACCTGCACAATCGAGCGATTTCGCCGTGACTTGATAAGCCCCCGGTTTCGCATTTAAGTTTACATGCCATCGCTCTTGTGCCACGCGTTTAAAAAATGTGACCTTCTCTTTCGTCCAATTCGTACCATTCCAATACTGATTCAATTCTAAATCCTTCAGCTCCAGTTCAACGCCTCGCATCTCAGCATTGTCACCACAAATCCCAAAGACAATAAATGGGGATTCCACTTCTGCTCCATTTTGAGGCACACGCACTTCCGTTGTCGGTTCGATTGCATCTACGAGATACTGTCCTAACACGGACTGCGACACTTCCCCCTTTGCGTTTTGAGAACGCGCCACGACCTTGATACGACCGTTGTTTTCTATCTCTGAAAAATCGACCCATGTTTGCCAGTCGGAAATCAAACCACGTGGATTAGCCAATTCAGCCTCCGTCCAAACCTGCTTGGAAGACCACTTATCCTTCGCCCAATAACGACCTTGTGCTTCATCTTGTATCGAGACCTCGACTTTCACGATTGAATCATCATCCTCAGCCACTCCCGTTATGAGAGTATTTTTCGAAATCAGCTCTGGACAATCCAAAGTCACCACCGGTATTTCGCCTCCACGCTTTAAAACGCGAAGCCGACTCTCGAACTTGTTTACCTGCTCTTCAGAGAGCGTAGAGATTTGGTTATCCAACTGATAGGGATCATGTGCAAGATCATAGTATTCCCGCTCACCATTGCTCCATTGAGTAAAGATCTTGTGTGGCATCCGAAGTGAAGCGTAACTTGCCGGAATGAGACTACCCAACTGGCTTTTCGCTTCCCAGTTCTGAATGAGTAAGTCTGGGCGAAAAGGCTTATCCGCGTCTTCGGGTGGGTTAGAGAAAAGCGAATTCCATGACTTTCCATCTAGTTTTACCGACGCATTACCACCAGCGATCTCCAAAAATGTAGGAACCAAATCGATCTGAGCTAACAGGTGTTCTGCAACACCAGAAACCACACCCGGCCCCACCACAAACATGGGGACGACCGTGTTGCGATGATAGGGTACTTTTTTGGCAATCATCCGATTGTGCCCGAGTTGATAACCGTGATCACTCGTAAAAAATATAAACGTATTATCAGCGAATTCCGTTTTATTGAGCACTTCCCGAATCCGGCCTACCATATCGTCAACCGATTTCGTCGCCAGCACTCGTAATCGAAACTCCTCGTGCATCAACTTCACAGTTTCAGAAGTTAACGCCGCCGTCTGCAGATGAGGCGGTTTGTCAGAAACATCCGCTTCGTTGAAATCAGGTGTATCCGGCACCCGAATTTCTTTTCCTAACTCACGGTAATCCCCCTGAACCATTTCCGTCTTGCCCGCCGGCTTGTGAGGGGCGAGCGGTGCGAGATACAGAAAAAACGGCTGATCAATTCCTGATTCACGGTTACGTCTATACTGTTCCTCAATCATCCAAACGGCTTCGTCAGTTTCAACCACCGTCCGGTAATCAGTTGCGGCCGTTGCCCGCCGTCGTTCAGCTTTCGGAAATCGAGTTGAATACCGTGAGGTAGCGTAATAGTTTCCACCAAAACAAATATGCAAATCGTCCCATCCCGGAACGTCAATTGGATTCATACGCCCGTGAAGGTACTTCCCGATCATCATCGTACGATACCCAGCCCGCTGCATCCATACTCCAAGATGCTCCTGCTCATATCCCAGTCGCTTAAACTCTTGATAGGCTCCTGTATAGCCTTTGTTCATTGGCCCTGAAGCGACGTTGGTCTTGATCCCCGTTCGATGAGCATACTGCCCACGAAGTAAGCAAGTTCGCGACGGTCCACACAATGGCGTGACCACATGACAATTGGTAAATCGCAACCCATCGCTTGCCAATTGACGAATGTTTGGAAGGTAGCTCGCTAAAATATTATCAGCGAATAAATCCACATCCGCATCATCGAGATTAATCAGAATAATGTTGGGCCGCGCTGGAGAATTCCGTTCTCCACCTCTTTCACCCTCAACATCTACTATTTGTTTACGGCGGCTGGATTTAGACAAATCCAGCGAAAGATTTGATTGAGCCTCGCACCATGGCGAAAGCCAGATCACCCAACAAACCGCCCAGCAGATCCGTGGAATTTTGGATGACTCCAACAATGTCTACCTCGCATCGCGTCGACCTGTCATTTCTTCAGCCGAAAACCGCGGAAGAGGTCCGCCGTTTCATACTTCAAAACCAACGGGCAAATTAAAAGGGAATATCGTTTTCATCATACGACTGTGAAAACGCATCGTTCGCCGATGCAACATCTGTTTGCTCACCACCGCCACCGCCGCCAGACAAGACTTTGAAACTAAGTGCTTCTGCACTTAGAAAATATTTCACTTCACTGTTGGGGTCACGCTGCCATTTACGGCCGGAAAGCTTGTAACTCACCTCGACATTATCACCAACATTAAGGCCATCCGCTTTTGAGCAATTTTCTTTGATAAACTCAAGCGGAATTAAATTAGCAAAACGTCCGTCATTTTGTTCAAGCACAACCAGTCTTTTCTGAAAGCCGTTCGAACCATAGGTCTTGGTTTCTTCGACAACACTGACCACGCCTTGTACTTTTACTTCACTCATTTTATCTACTTTTATTCTACGCTTTGAAAGACAATAACGCCGCCTCAACGACATCTCTTACTAACTATGATAACCGCTTTTCCGAAAACGAAAACCGACGTGAATGCCAAATACTCAAAGCACTTTCGAGGATTCCGGCAATAAATCTGATGTTAACTTCAAAAAAGATACCTCACGTTGCCGCAAGGTCACCCAATCTACAACCGCTAGAGCGAAACGATCCTGCCAATATCAAGAAAAATAACAAACAGCATTAATCCAAGAATCATAAACAAGCCGCCGTAAGTCAAAACCACCTGAACTCGCTCACTGACTGGTCGCCGGAAGATTCCTTCGTAAGCCAGAAACAGCATATGGCCTCCATCTAATATTGGAATAGGCAGGAAGTTAACAACTGCGAGGTTGGCACTCAAGAACGTTAAAAACAACAAAAGTCGCGAGGTACTGCGTGACGCTTCGGATGTCGCTGCCATCGCAATAGTTCCGGGACCACCAAGGTTTGTTGGTGAAATTTTTCCATTGATCAGCTTGGCGAGTGTTTTCACTACTCTCAACGCATCTTCGCGAACTTGTTTTACGCCATAACTTAACGCCGCTCCCCAAGTTTCTGATTTATAATTCCGCTGCATCAAGGTCAGCGAGATGCCTCGCTTACCCTGAAAGAATTCATCCGATGCCACGGTTTGAATCGGAATGGTTAACGGGAATTGATCCGCATCTTCTCGCTTGACCTTGAATTTGACTTCAGAACCAGCCTCCATCATTTGCATTAAATCTGAAACCTCGGCCCAACTGGTGGTATCGTCCACAAAATTGACAACCGGTCTTTTCTTTAAGCTTGCATAAGCCTCGTCTGCGGCCTGCTCTTCGCTTAGCACGTATTCGGCCGAGAACAACTCGTCACCGACTTTCAATCCGGCGGCAGCGGCAGGACCGTCCTCGTCAACCGATTCAACGATAAGCGTCATTGGAATCGCCACTCCCAGAGAATCAACTGCCAAAGGCTGATTAGGGCCAAGGTCAGGCGTCAACTTAGGCACCACCGGCGTGATTACCACATCTTCCTCTGAACCATCGACGCGGCGGAGACCTAAAGTCACCGTATCCCCGGCATTAATCGCTTGGATCATTCTCTGATCCAACGTGATTAAATCGCCACGCGGCTGACCATTGACGCGAATAATCTCATCGCCAACGACGATCCCGGCCTTCTCAGCCGGAGAACCAATTTTAATTGCCTTAATGGGCAGCCATTGAACACTGAAGCCAAACTGTCGCATTGGATTTCTTGGAACTTTGGTAGTAATCGTCTCCGTTGGTGAATCGCCGCCCTTCGATTCTCGCTCGATGACAAATGTGGCAACTTGATCCGCATTGCGAGCCAGTGCCTGTCGAAGCTCAATGTCGTCACCAATTGGTGTTCCATTGACCTCGACGATTCGATCTCCCGCCTTTAGTGGCGGATCGGCCAATGCTGCCGCGTTACCTTTCAAAGCCCCCATTTCACCAATTACGGGAGTCAACCGCCTCGAAACACCAATCAATGGCAAGTCCTGCGCCTGGCGGATAAATCCTTTTTGCGGCACGATAGACGCAGTGGTAACGGTGTCCTCGCCGTAACGCTTAAACTTAATTTCAAGTGGATTTTCGGGATCATCGCCGTTGAAAACCACTTCCTGAGCCATATCCATGTAGGTGAAATAACCTTGCACTGGCTTGCCACCGATCATTTCGACTTCTGCGCCCGTAAGATCGTACTGCCATGCGGGACCTCCACCGATCACATTTCCGATCACAGCCGGTTCATAATCGACACCGGACTTAAATGCCCAGGCAGCAAAAAACACCGCGAAGACCAAATTAAAAATGACGCCAGCAGAAATGATCAGCATCCGCTGGATAACGGTCTTGGCAAGATAACTTCTCGGATCGAGCTTTGAACGATCAATCAAGCCAGAGGCCAGAATAGCAGACTCGCCAGATTCCCCCTCCCGAATCGAACCTTTAACCTGTTCCTCTAAATTTCCGGGGTTATCGTCCTGCCCAAGCATTTTGACATACCCTCCAAGAGGGATCGATCCAATTCCGTATTCGGTCTCACCCCACTGCCATGAGACTAATTTTCCGGGAATGATCGTTTGTCCAAATAGCTTAATTGGCACGTCGAAACCAACATAGAATTTATCGCATTTCACCCCGCATGCCTTCGCAAGTAGAAAATGTCCAAGCTCGTGCACAAAAATCACGGCGCCTAAGCCAATAAGCACCTGAAAAATTGCCCACCAATTGGAAGGTTGCAGCCAAAAACTTTTAGCCGCCAGTAACACTACGCATTCATCCACTTGGAAATCTCCTGCCTTGCCCATTGATCCGCTGAAATTAATTGCGGCATAGTCGGGAAAGGTTCAAAATTATGTTGGTCTAAAATACTGCGACAAATTGTCGAGATATCGGTAAATTTAATTTTATGATTCAAAAACGCTGCGACTGCTTCTTCGTTGACCGCATTTAACACTGCGCCGGTCGAACCTCCAAATTTCGCCACCTCAAAACCAAGCTCCAACGCGGGAAACTTCGTTGTATCAGGAGGATAAAAATCAAGACTCATCGCTTGTCCCAGATCTAATTTAGGACAAGGACCCGCCACACGATCAGGATAAGTAAATGCGTATTGGATCGGCAACATCATATCGGGCGGACTCATCTGGGCGATGGTCGAGCCATCTACAAATTCTACCAGCGAATGCACGATAGATTGAGGGTGGATTACGACTTCTATTTGAGATGCCGGGAGTCCGAACAACCACTTGGCTTCAATTACCTCGAGCGATTTGTTCATCATTGTTGCAGAATCGATGGTAATTTTCTGTCCCATATCCCACGTTGGATGGGCTAAGGCTTGCTCAACAGTGACCGATTCCATGAGATTTGCATCCCAATCCCGAAATGGACCACCACTGGCAGTCAGCACAATTCGATTTACTTCCTCTGGCTTTCCTGCTTTTAAAACCTGAAACACAGCACTGTGCTCACTATCGACTGGCAGAATCGTCGCTCCACTTCGACTGGCAGAGTCAGTCATTAAATGACCGGCAACGACCAACGCCTCTTTGTTCGCTAGCGCGACCGTCTTTCCGGATTCAACCGCTGCCCAGGCACTTGGCAGACCAGCCACACCTACGATCGCCGCCAGAACAATATCGACCTTTTCAAGACTTGCAATAAAATCGAGCTGTGCCTCGCCCACCAAAACTTCCGTTTCCCCTAAATCAGGAAACGTAAAATTCTCAGCCATTCGTTCATCAGCGGCCACAAGATAACGAGGCTGAAATTCCAGTGCCTGCTCCACTAACTTCGACAAATTACTGCGTCCGGAAATGGCGAGTACGTTCAGCCCTTCAACTTGGCGGACTACCTCCAGCGCGCTTTGCCCGATGCTGCCAGTCGAACCGAGGATCGTAATATTTTTATTGCGGGTCATGGTGGAAAATACCGAGATCGAGTGTCCGCCCTAATAAAAAAGTTGAAACATTTCATAACTGGCAATCTTTACCAATCACAAAATCAGAGCGAACCTGAACTACACCTTACACGTAATTGCCTTGGGTTAATCACAAGCAAATGTCGCAGTTGCTAAGTTAACCTGCCGTCGATCCACGTCGTTCTATTAGAAGAAACAACAACCTCCCCCTCCATGACTACATCTTTACGCAGGGCGAGGCCAGTCTGGCGGTGGATCAAAAACAAATATACAGAAAAACTCGGAATTTTACTCGCTATTCTATTTTAAAAGGCTCGCAAAAACACCACAAGGCGAACCACACGAACGGTAGAACAGTTAGATGTTTCCCGATATTATACGTCTAAAGAGAACGGTTATGAGGCTGCCTAGGCAATCGATTTTCTTTTCTCCCGTTTGGCGGGTAACATACCAAAGGGTTCTTCCAAACTTCGTTTCCGGTTCTTTCAGCGGTCAAAATTAAATTTTGACCTGATTTACCGTGAATAATCGACCGAAGCCCTTACACATGTACTTATCTCAGGCAATTTGATGGACGATAATTCTAAACGAAACAGTGAGCCCAAAAGTAACTCTACGGTCTTGTTTGCATTGATCGTGGTGGCCGCACTCGCAGTTTCACTCTTCTTGATTTTAAATCAACAGAAAAAGACACTTGATTTTAGTGATTTCAAAAAGCTACTTGAAATTACGACTTACGACGACACACAGGAAAAACTCGTCAGCGGTCTTACAAACGACGGGATACTGACCATCAAAGAGTCAGGTACCAGCGGGCGCCAGTTAGAATACAAAGAGCCCAACAAAATGGTGGTCGGTGCAACCACTATCCGTGGATACCTTAAATACCGCGTTGTACCGGGATCCAATCCCTCGAATACAGGTGAGGGAAAATTCGAAGTCCGAGAATTTACCTGTAACAAAGATGATTCCGAATCAACCAACGCTGATCTACAGACATTGCTTACAAAGAGTAACGCTAATTGGAATTTTGCCAATGGTCCAAGCGCCTGGGATCGCTACGGCTTCTTCTTTATCACCATGGCGCTGATTATTGGTCTGTTTTACTTTATGCTTCGCCGCCTCGGTGGAGCGGGTGGACCCATGCAGTTCGGTCGTAGCCGTGGCCGCTTGATGGCCGAAGACGATCTCGGAGTGATGTTCAGCGACGTCGCCGGAATTGATGAAGCTGTCGAAGAGGTCAAAGAGGTGGTTGACTTTCTACAGAAGCCAGAAAAATACCAAAAATTGGGAGGGAAAATCCCACGAGGCGTACTGCTGGTTGGCCCCCCAGGAACCGGGAAGACGTTGCTTGCCAAGGCCATTGCCGGTGAAGCAGGTGTACCATTTTTCAGCCTCTCAGGAAGTGATTTTGTTGAGATGTTTGTCGGCGTTGGTGCCGCACGCGTCCGAGACATGTTCCAACAAGCGGAGACGAAAGCTCCCTGCATTATTTTCATTGACGAACTCGATGCGTTGGGAAAAACTCGCAGCGGTAATGCGGTCGGAGGACACGACGAACGCGAGCAGACTCTGAATGCGTTGTTGGTTGAAATGGATGGCTTCAGCTCCAACAGCGGGGTCATTGTAATGGGAGCGACGAACCGCCCCGAGACCCTCGACCAGGCCTTAATGCGTCCCGGCAGATTCGACCGACATGTGCTCGTTGACCGTCCTGATGTAATGGGACGCGCCGCAATCCTCAAAGTACATGTCAAAAATGTCAAACTCGATCCCGACGTCGACATTCAACAAATCGCGGCGATCAGCCCCGGCTTTGGTGGTGCTGAACTTGCCAATCTGGTTAATGAAGCGGCACTACTCGCGGCGCGTGGCGGTTGCAGCACCGTTCAAATGCAACACTTCAATGAAGGTGTTGAACGGGTCACCGCAGGGCTGGAGAAAAAACAGCGAATCATGAATGCCGACGAGAAACAGCGGGTGGCTTATCATGAGGCTGGGCACGCACTCGTGGCGTACAGCCTGCCCAATACAGACCCTGTACATAAAGTTTCCATCATCCCACGAGGACTTGCGGCGCTCGGATACACAATGCAACGTCCCACCGACGACCGATTTCTAATGACGCAAAGTGAACTGGAAAGCAACCTCCAAGTCCTCGTTGCCGGTACTCTTGCCGAAGAATTGATTTATCAGGACATCTCCACAGGTGCATCCAACGATCTCGAGCGAGCCACGGACATCGCCCGTTCGATGGTCATGCAATACGGCATGAGCTCGATGGGACGCATTAATTTTAAAGAAGATAGGAGCAGTCCATTCCTGGCCGGCGCAAGTGGTGGCACTGGAATGCGTCAGTACAGTGAAGATACTGCTAAAAAAATCGATTCCGAAGTAAAACGAATTATTGAACAAGCCATTGAAGCGGTGCGAGAGACTTTACTTGTTAGAAAGCAAGCACTCGTTGCACTGACAGAACGGCTGATTGAAGTTGAATCAGTCGACTCAGCCGAGCTTCAAGAAATCATCGACGAGAATTCGCCTGGGCCTTTATTGGTACCGGGAACTGACGTCGCTGCCCGTAGTGATTTTCCCAAATCAGCCGCGGAAGAGGATGACCTCGACGAACGAAATGCTGCTCAGTAACGCGAGATCAACAAGCTTGCCCGGCATTGCGATCTCGCATCGCCTCCCACTGCCCACGGGCGAGACCACTTCGAATCATATGACTAACCCAAACGTTTGATTTCATAAAAAATCGCTTGAGCATATACTTCCTAAACTCCGATCGAGACTCGGTTTTCATTCTTTCAATTTCTTGATACCAGCCGTTGTCATTCGCCACTAACGCGCGGCCTTGTCCCACGAAGTAGTCATAAACATACTTTTGGCTCGAACGCGACGCTGGTATCTGGTGCCAGATCTTTGCGCCGGGAATCCACGTACCTACATGCCCATCTTCCAAAAGCCGGCGAAATAAATCGAATTCATCCTCTCCCATTACGGAATCTCCCCGCCGGCCGAGCGATGAATCGAATGGATATTGCTTTTGGATTTCAGTCAAGATCCCAAAATTAGCACCATAAGGTAGCCGATTGGAATGAAAACCAAGTGGCTCTTCGCCCAAATTTCGATCGGCAAAACAACCTTTCAACTCATTCCAGTTCTCCGATATCCAACTCGGCATTCCTGCAGGGAATTCAGGCTCAATGACACTTCCCCAGAATGAAGACTTAGAATCGGCTGTCACAAACTCAAGATACCGCTCAAGCCAATCCTCAGAGGCAATAATGTCATCGTCGGTCCAAAGCATAACATCGCCGGTTGCCGATTCAATTGCGCGGTTTCGACAAACCGAATGCCCCTGCTGAGACTCCTTTAAAACCTTAATTGAAATCCTCTCGCCGACAGATGAAGAAAACTGCTGGAGGAATTCAGATGTGCCGTCACTTGAATTATTATCGACAACAATCACATTCGTGGTCACACTCTTGGGAATCCGCATCTTACAGAGACTGGTCAGAGCCTTGGACAACATCTCGCAACGATTCCAAGTACAGATTGCGATGTCAACATGGCGAATGATTCGATGGGGCATGCTAGATACTCGACTTCCCAATCAACCCTGGATTACTTCAACTACAAATTGACACTGAGCAATCAACCCCTCGCAAACGACTCAAGAAGAGCGAATGAGCTGTAGCGCTTCGGCAAAATCGCGCACTGGATCATCCGAATAGCGCTCTCGAATATGCTTGCCGGCCAAGACACCCATCTCCCGCCATTGGTGCCGTTTTTGCCACGCACGTTCAAGTGCTTCATCCAGCAACTCAACCGAAGTCCCCATTGCAACAAAACCCGAATCATTGTCATCCATGAGCTCTCGGTTGCGGCCAATGTCCGTTGTAATGGCGATGCGGTTACACAACATCGCCTCGATGACGACCAATGGTGCACCTTCGTATCGGGACGGCAGAAGCAATGCATGATTGTTTTCCCAAATCTCTTCGACGCTATCAGAAAATCCGTGAAACACTAACTGATCTTCCAATCCATGCAGTTTAATTAATTCGAGCAATTGAAGTTTGTTACCCTGGTCATGGCCATAAAAAACAATCTTCAAAGATCGCTTTCGCCATTTCGGCTGTCGCATCACATCGACAATGATATCCTGACCTTTGGATTGAAAATGCACTCGCCCCACCAAAGCAACCTGAAATCCAGAATCAGTTTCAGGCCAGGCCGGGTTAGCGTCATGACTTACATTAAATGGATTCGCAATAATCTCGGCATTATCTAGCTTCGATGCGATATTATTTTCGAGTTTGAGCTGATTCTCCTCGGACACGAAATAAACTTTTTTAGCATTCCGATACCATCGCCGGTATTCCTCCAACCGATCGCCATGAATGAAAAAGGAATTGCTCGCACACTGAATGTTAATTCCGTATGGAATACCTCGCCGGTAACATTCATCCGCAATGGGAATTGCATCGGGGTGATAGCCAAGGGTAATCAAGACGGCATCGGGCTTTTCTACATCAAGCCAGCATTTCTTTTGTGGGTCTGAAGAAAGAATACGATTCAATAAGGGGCGGGGCGGTGGATCACGCAACCAAAGTGATGCGCCATGGTCTTCCAGGTGTTGCAATGTCGGCGCCTTGTAAGGCCACCACTTAAAGTTGACAGCAACCTCATGACCTGAACGCTGAAGTAATCGCGCCGTTCTTTGCCAAAGAACTTCGCTCCCTCCCCAAGGCATCCCACTCATACATGAATAAAAACCGAACTTCACAAATACTCCAGTAAAAAAATCGATCTACTGCCATTGATAATTCAACCAAAATGACAGAACAGGATCATCAAGTCCATCTGAATTGCTCTCATTGTTTATTTGATGGGGTGAGCAACCCTCCGTCAACATTAGCCCGATTCAATTGCTCCGGTTCCTTCCGGCGGGATCGCCGGTATCCCCTCTCCTGGAAAGCGGTAACCATCCAAGCGATAAGTGTCGACTGCCAAATCGTATACTTTTTTCAGAAGCGGATAGTCCGCGTAAAAACCCTCCCGCAAACGTTCAGGAATCGGCTCGTCATAGGTGGAAACATTAACGTGAGGCAACGACGCGGAGGCTTTGCCCAACACGCGACCTAGATTATCAATGGTGGTTTGCAGATCTTCAAAAATCCCAATGTATATAAATCGCGAGCGAATTTTCTCTTCGTAATTCTCTAGCGTGACATCCTGTGGAAGGTGATCAAACAACCAATAGGGGTAAGATTTCACATAACTTTCAACATTGGGGAACTGCTTACTGATATCGACGGCTTCCCCCCGAAACCAAAAACGCCCTTCACGACTACGCCCTTTAGCAAAAAAATACATCGATACCGCAAGGTCAAAAGGATCCCGAAGGATAGAAAAATATTGATCAAGTTCGGGATAAAAATACGGGAGCCCATACCCGCGACCATGATTAAAATGACCATGAATACAGCGAACATTTTCCAACCAATTCCCTTTGGCATCCCGTGTTTCGACCCGCGGGAGAATAATATCGCGATGTTCGTCCTGATTTAATTTGTGATACTGATCGCCAAACCAATGCCGCAATAAACGCACAACGCTACTACCCGCACATTTAGGAATGTGAGTGTAAATCAAAGGTTTCGATGGATCGTATTGACGCATGAATAAAATTCCAGTCTCAAAATCAAGCTGCTTGCCGCATTGCTTCTAACTACTGGCTCCTGACACACCAATCTAAATGAAATTCGCTCCAAACACTCTAAAATCCAAATAACAAACAAGTCCCTATCGATCGAATTACCCATCGTCACTTGAAATTTCACCTTCGATAGGTGGCTGCGCGGGTTCAACGCCAAATCGTTTTCTAATCGCTACGACTCGATTGTGCATATCTTCCACCCGCTCACGTGACCGGTCTAAAGATCGCATCAGTTTCGCTATGTATTTATTTTTTTCAGCCAATTCACAAGGCAACTGCTCTAATCGATGGATCGCGGCGTTCAACTCGATCTTCAACCGCCGGTTTTCGCTGTCTTCAATAAAATCATGCTCCGAGTTAAGCGACTCCAATTTAAGCGACTCCGAATCAGATTCACCTCGACCCACTTCATCTCGTCCCTCTTCCGACAAAATCTTCGATGGAAGAGTGAGGGGTGCTCCCGTTTCACGTGCCAAGTGACCAGCCTCGACAAGTGTCTGAATCAATTTCACCAGTCGCGGCGTCGCTGGGGTTTGATGAGCCAATTGATCATGGACTGCATAGTTTTGAAATAAAAGTTTGTGATCTAGCGGATTAACTAACTCATTCACAACCACATCTATTTGATCCGGGCTGCTAATCGTCCAAGCGGAAGAAATATACTGGGGTGAGTTATGAAAATCCAACCACGCCGTTGGTAGCCCGCGCATAGCACTTTCAAGATAAATGGTTGAGGGCGTCGTCAACACCGCATCTACAGAGTCAAGGACATGAGACAAAGGCTCCCGATCCTCGAGGGCGAGATTGTCTCCAACCCCCAGTTCTGCCTCAAGCCCATCGCTCAAACGCCAAACAACTTCCAAACGTCGCTGATTTATATATGGGTTCCGCTCGCTCCAATCCTTGACTGCTTGAATCGAACGAAGCACCGTTTCGCGCTGAGACTCATCAAAAGCAGGTGTGGTCGCTGTTGCAACTAAGAGTCGGAATTGCGAGGCTGACCGAGGTTGGCCCTCAGCCGTTTCATTCACCTCGTCAAGTCGCGGCAAACCAACCACCTCACACTTTCCAGCGTTACCCCAAGATTCAACCACTCTTGCCTGAGCCGCGCCGATACAGGCAAGTTTATGCCCGAACACGGGTTGAAACAGTGAGCCATCCACCAAGTCAGGGTGCTCCCACGTATTTCGGTATTCGAGAATTCCATCGGACAAGATTAAAATTGGAATTCGGTTTTCGTTTAACACCTTTCTCAAAACCGTCAATTCTTCCCAGCGATAATGCATATGAGTGATCAAGATGCCCGCATCCGCTGGAATTGGCCAGTCCGGAAGATACTCGTCTACGACCACAACAGGAACGGGAGACTCTGCCATCCATGAGGTGTAAATCGAACTGGTCTTTGCGAATCGACAAAGAATGTAAGCTTTCAAATTCGACACGACATTTCCCCTGAAAAGCTCACCGCTTCAAGATACGAGCGTACTCCCGCTCGCTTTTTCACTTGCCACCTATCGCTGCAAATGAACAGAATTGACTCTCCAATTTTAAATCGTGTGATCGACACCCGGCTCTCGAATCATTTCTAACTTGGCGGGCAACGACTTAATCCACTCACCATCCGGCTCGTAACCCATTTTTTTGAGTTGCTCACCGGCAAAGGCATCAAACAACTCGCCATCAATCAACGTAAAATAGTTTCGCCAATCTCCAACGATTCCCTTTCTCGCCTTGGCAGTTGGTTCTTCTTGCCCCGGCGGGCGGCCAGACATTTTCTCGAACGTCGAACTCGCAACACATTGCTCAATCACTTGTTCACTACCCTCAACACCGATACCCGCGAAGATACTGCCTAGAGCCCCGTGCATGTCACTCTTCATCTGCTCATAGGTAACTGAAACGTCCGGTTCTACTTCCGAAAAAACGTCAATCGTCTCGCACCAGTTTTCAGCCCACTTCTTAATGACCTTGGCATCAAAAAATCTCTCTAATTTCATCCCGGGAATCGGATTAAAATAAAACTCATGCCGGTCAGTCCCCTCTGCATCTTTCAGTAGCCAGTCGAAAGTACCGCTGGTCAAAACGTCTCTACCGTCGCGGACGAGATGAATAATTTTAGACTCCGGGAATAATCGTCGAATTTCCTCCACGACTAATCCCGCGGTCCCGGGGTAGGGCGTTATCTTATCCACGATCACGTTTTTCCCTGTCCGACCGCTGGCAAAATGACACAGGAAATTCACGAACGACTTTTTAAAGTCCTCCACAAACGAATCATAATTTCTATTCATGAATTGATAAAAATAATGCATGGCAAATGCATCGGCATATTTATCAAACGTAATCCTGGGAGATGAGCTACCATCATTGTTTTGCCAGACTTCACAAAAGTTGCCGAAAAGTCGGTGCTCAGTTCCAAAAACATCTGGGTGACCATTGAGCGCAGTCGTTAACCAAGTTGACCCGCTCCTCGGCGCACTGATGATAAAATGTATTTCCGGTTTATCCATTGATGTTCCAGCTATGTTGGAGCTTGGTTATTCCATTTATACCGTAACCATCTGCGTTTGTTGGAGGTCCGACAATCCGGAATACTCCCCGCAGTGAGCTACGATGATAGAAATCGACTTTTTCGGGTCCAAACAATGAAATATTGAAGTGATAGGCACCAATTAACAAGGGAATTTTGGGAATTTCCAGTGTAATTACCCGCCCGGGAGGGTCTACGTCAAATTGAATTCCCTGATACGGCGAAGAAACTGAGCTCAGCACTCCATGCACAGGCGAGCAAAGCGCAACAACCAAACGCGCATCCTTGATTGTTTCTCTCGTGTTTATCTGAATTCTTAGCCGAACCGTTTCTCCTGTTTCAAATTCAGCCTGTGGCTCCATTGCCTCATTACAAATCTCGACTGAGCCAATTTCTCCAATGCGCCCGGCTTCCTCTTTCTTTTTTGCACGTACCCGGTCGCTCGCTCCAAGCATTTCCTCGTAAATCGTGCAACCTGTTTCCAGATCCCCATCATGAACGATCTTGCCCTGCCCAAAGACGACCGAACGAGTTGCCACACGCTGTAGCATGCCAACGGCATGAGTCACTAGCACAATCGAGACACCTTGCTTCACAAGTTCATTAAGATGTGCAAAGCACTTCATTCGAAACCCGACATCACCGACTGCTAACACTTCATCCATCAGCAATAACTCAGGACGCAAATTAGCAGCAATTGAAAATCCAAGCCGCACACGCATGCCCGTGCTATAGGTCTTGATAGGGTCATTAATGACGTGGCCAAGCTCGGCGAATTCAACAATCTTCTCCATCAGGCCATCAACTTCTCGTTTCCGAATCCCCAGCACCGCTGCGTTGATGTAGATATTCTCCCGACCAGAAAGAATGGGATTAAATCCTGTTCCCAATTCAATCAAGGCTCCAATTTTCCCAGAAATTTTGATGGAACCCGAATCTGGTTTAATCAATCCGTTTATCATCTTCAGCATGGTGCTCTTACCGGCACCGTTAGGACCGATCATCGCTAAACACTCACCGCGGCGAACCTGAAAACTTGCATCACTGATGGCGAAGAATTCCCCTGAGCGAAGATTATGATGACTGCGATCACGCCCCCCGCCCACCATCTCACGCCCCAAATCTTTGAGACCGTACCACATTGCTCGTTTGAGATTTCTACAATAAACCTTCCAAACATGATCTACGTCGAGAATAAGATCACTGGATGACGAACGAGATAAATTCATAAAATCTCCCTTACGCCGTCATGCGTTCAATTAAAACTGGAATCGAGACGCGGTAAACCACTAATGCAATCAATGAAATTGGTATTGCCGCTGCGGCAAATCCCAATCCGATCGCAAAGTGGTTTGTTGTTCCCAGTAACAACCAATCGCGAGCGAGTAACAACAGAGGACTCGCCGGGTTCAACCAATTCAACAATGAACCAGGAAAGGTCGTTAACGGCACATATATAATGGGAGTGATGATCATCCAGAACGGAAGCACCATGGCAATGAACCGGCCAACATCCTGATAGAGGGAGCCAATTGGCATCAGTAATAGCCCCAATGATGCACCGATCAAAACCAAGCCCAAAATTGCTATCGGTGCATAGAGGATACTTGTATGCACGGGTACTTGAAAAATCAGAAAGGCTGGAATCAAAAGTAGCAGACGAATCATAAGATCAAACAAAACTTCACCGATGCCAACGAGCAACAAAGATTCGCGAGGAAAATTGAGTTTACTTATTAAATTTCGATTTTTGTTTATCATCCCCAATGGCATCTGAAAGGCATCAATGAATGCTTGCCAAAGTATCATTCCCGTTAAGATATAGACCGTCCCATCTACCTGCGTATCTCCCATTGAAAAAACATTCGCTTGCCGTAGAAAAATCCAAATAGCCGTATTTGCGATGGGTGGAAGAAAGGCCCAAAACAAACCGAGCAAAGTCTGACGGTAGAGGCCTCGAATGTTTCGAAGAAAAAGCCGCCACGCCAACTCCCGCCCCAACCAAAAATCCGCGAAAATATTCCGAATCAACTGCAAGGGATTTCGAATGGACGAACGCGCGGAATAGGTCGTAATACCGGTCGAAGAGTGACCCACCCTTTCCAATCCATCAGCATCCATAGGGGTTGCAACTTCGGGAACCCGGCGAGCCACAGTAATTGGCGCTTCACTCTTTCCAGCTGGTTTTGACTTTTCGAATTCGGTTTCCATATCAACTCAAGCTAAACCGACACGAATTAAATCATGCAAATGAACCACGCCAACCAGCTTGCCGGAGTCGCAAACCGGTAAGATTGAGATTTCATGATTCTCCATAACCCGCAGTGCTTCTGCCGCCAGAGCTGTGCGATCAATGGTCTTGGGTGCCTTCGACATACGCTCAGACACAGGTTCGCTCCAAAAGTTCCCCAGCGTGTCTGCCGAGCTAGAATCAATCAATCTTCTCAAATCGCCGTCCGTGACAATACCGACAATCGCCTCGGATTCGTCGACGACAAATACGGCTCCCAGTCCCTTTTCCGAAATGACACCAACAGCATCCTGAAGGGTTGCCTTCGTATTTGAAACAAGGGGAATCGTAGAATCAACATGCATGATATCAGAAACTTTGATCAGTAATTTTCCACCGAGATTGCCGGCAGGATGGAAAATTGCAAATTGTTCCTTTGTAAATCCTCGACGATCCATCAAAGTAATTGCGAGTGCATCGCACATTGCCATCGCAACAATGGTACTACTGGTCGGCGCTAAAGATACTGAATCAGCCTCTGACTCAACTCCGGAATCAATGACAACATGGCAACGCTTCGCAAGTGTGCTACGAAGATTACCCGTCAGTCCAATCATTGGGATTCCAAGTCGCACCATATGTGGCAGTAGACGAATGACCTCGCGAGTTTCACCGCTATTGGAAAGAGCGAGGAACACATCATTTTCCGTGACGACTCCCAGATCTCCATGGACCGCTTCACCTGGATGAAGAAAAACGGCTGGCGTACCTGTGCTACAAAACGTTGCTGCCGCTTTTCTTGCTATGCAGCCCATCTTACCCATGCCAGTTACGATCACTCGCCCCCGGCATTGATGTAGATATTGAACGCCTTCCTCAATGGAGGTATTTACACGTTCGGCAGTTCGCAAGATTGCAGCCGACTCTTTTTTTAATACCTCAACGATCCGACGCACTGCGTCTGAGTCGGTGGTAGAGGACGCCGTTCCTTCCGTTGTCTGGTTGTGCTGGGTCATAGGTTCGCTCCATCTGACATTGTATCATCTCGCCAACAAGATGACTCACATGCAATCACCACCTTCGCAAATTACCAATTTTAACGATCATTAGCGTACCCCCTATGCCCCAGTTACTACACCAATTCACTCTTTTCAGCATAAATGGGTTATTTACAGTGGCTTGTGATCCCACCCCATCTCCTTCACGTCGAGGATCCGCTGCATTTTTAAACTTGAAAAGCCGCCACGTAAAATAAAAAACACGGCCAACGTTTTGTTGTCGACCGTGCTTGAAGTGCACTCCGTGATTACATTTTAATCATCCAATCCACGTATTGAGTTTTGGGCGATTATGATTCCGCAAAATAAAGATCTGGGAATAATGCTCACGATTCTGCACGAAACTATTTTGTATTGCGACAGACCTCAACCGGAGACATGGTCTGACAGTTTTCTGTTGCCGAAAATCAATGACTACCACAACAAGCCACCGACCGCTTGTTATTTGTCGTCACTATTTGGCTTTAAGTTAACGTCGATTTCATGTTCGTTCAAAGAAATCACGACTGGCGTCCTGCAAAGCTCCAGAATCTACCATCGGTACTCACAACCGGACGACGG
Organism: Planctomycetota bacterium; assembly: GCA_029979005.1. GTDB lineage: Bacteria > Planctomycetota > Planctomycetia > Pirellulales > Pirellulaceae > Mariniblastus. The sequence continues at coordinate 37,375 of JAPOIJ010000006.1, forward strand.
CAGTTTTTACTACCAGCGATGAAACGCTAAGTGATCCGATTTAACAGCAACAAAAGTCCCGCAACACCGCGCTGTCACTTCACCGCTGATGCCAATCGTTCCTTCAACCACGGCTTTTCTAGCCGATGAATCCACAACCCAAGCTTCCAGTTGCAACTCTGTTTCAGAAGGGGTTGGTTTTTCAAAGGTCACCTCGTATTTCGCCGTAACGCAACACGGGGGCACAGCCAATTGGTTGCGATTCATAAGATGCCAAACGGCGGTCCAATTTAAATGGCAGTCCAGCAAAGTGCCAATGATGCCACCATTGACCATCCCCTCAAATGCCAAATGATATGGCTGAGGCTTGTAGGTCGCGATAAGTTTATCGCCTTTGACAAAACTCTTAATCTGGAGGCCTTGCTCGTTTGCAGGACCGCATCCGAAGCAAATCAAGTTCGGAGCAAATTGATCCTGCAGACTTTTTGTTTCATCCATTTAACTTGCAAACCCCACCAAATCTCTTAAAAACCAATCGCTAAACAAATTTCTTATTTGCCCGAGAGAGATACTATTTCTTGCGTAACACCAAGACAGTCTGCCGAACATGATGCCCAGGAAGGATTTCTTCTATCTCAAAAAACCGCCCCCATACCTGTTGCAAATAATTATTCGAATGAAAGACTTGAGCTCGATAAGGACCGGACTGAGAAAACCGGTAAACCGTTCTCGTATCCGGTAGCGGGCCCTGCAAGGCTTCGCGAACCGTTGGGTCAATACGTAACATCGATTGAACGAGTCGATTCTTTTCATTATCGACCTCATCGCGAATTAAATCCCATGTGTCTTCATTGTGAACCGTTATATAGGCGAGTCCGTCATCAGACATGATGCGGCGTAACTCAGCTAACCAACAAGTTTCAAAAGTATCAATATGAGTGAAGACAGAAAAAGCCGAGATCACATCGATTGACTTATCGGGAATCGGTAGTGTTGGAATGCAATGATTAAAAATCGGTTTTACCGTATGCGGCATATTTTCATAAAGCCAGCGAACATGCCGGGCATTAATGTCACTACCCCAAATCTCAGGAATTTCCGTCTGTGCTGCATAATGGCGAATCAATCTTCCCGATGCACATCCAAAATCTAACACCGCTTTGGGATTTATTGAGTACTTATTAACAGCTGCCATGATTTTCAGGTAATCCTCAAAACCACTAAACCAATAGACTCCGTCAAAACCTGGCGAGTAGCCTTCACGATCTTCAGCGCACGGAATTGGGTAAGTGTCCCGAGCTACATACTCGCTGATGTCAGTTGTCCCAAGCAAGGATTCGATTGCGCTTAACCGGTTGGGATTTTCAAATGCCGATGATTCCAACTCGCTGGGAGAATCTAAATTCTCAAAAGGCTTGGTGTCTAACGTATTGCGAGATATATCCTCCTCCCACGCTACGGGACGACTTCCCTGAAGCCTAAGGGTAATCAATTCGTTAATTTCTTCGGTAGAAAGATTCTGCTTGGATTCTTTTGATTTCAGCATTTCTAAACTGCCTTGGGGCTTACGCAGATGTGAAATTTGGCATAGATGAACAAAGAATCCTAGCCAATTAAACAAGCAAAATGCAACCTCAATCATCCACCGCAACAAAAGGATTGGGCAATTGCCTCAATTCGTCTGAATAATTTGAACAAACCGCTACTTCGACGCGTGGACTTTGATTGCGCTGACACCCATTTTCAATAGCGCACTCCACCGATTCATCAAGAGTTGAAAACGACACCTCTCCACAACGCACGTCGATGGAATTGGGAGAACGGATACCAAGCCGAACCGAATCGGTATCCGCATTCAAAATTTCAAACTCAATGCATCCGTCAATTACGAACGTCTCTTTGTTCTTACGACTAAGCACCGGCATTTCATCGCTCCTGTTCTGGATCAAATAAGCGCCATCCAAAGATAGCTAAAACTCTGTTCCAAAGTTCAGTCCGGAAAGCCAGGTAGACCTGACAGGGTTCTGGAAGAGAAACAACTTTCTCTAATTACCATTTTGTCCGGGTTCTGAATTAGTATCGCAACTCCCTCGACACGTTCGGTCACCCACCCAAAGGAATTATCAAAATCTGTTGTATCTCCACTGGACCCCTCAGAATGCTAGCGGTTTGTATTAAACTTTGCGGATTTTGAGGATAACTCTGCCTCCGTTTTCGTTCTCCGGTGGGGATGTATCGGTTTTACTGAGTGGACGGTTCCGTTTGTTCCGATTGTCAGAATTGTACACCCCGATCAAACGGGGCAGGTTTCCGCTGTTTGCGTTTCAAAGTACGGTTTTCATGGCACGCTTTACCCTTTCAATCTTGTTTTCCTTACTCGCTGCGGGTCTCTGCGATCTGTCGTATGGACAGGACGTGAAGCAACTCAACGGTCTCCCTATGGCAGCGGAAGACCAAGTCACCGAACGACTGGAACAGACTCCACAACCAAAGACCATCTCAAACGCCTTCACACGTTCAGCATCCGTTGATTCGCCGCATGCTTCGGATATCGAAACGCGTGTCGAAACCTCCCAACCAACTGCTCGCGAACATGCGAGAGCCTACTACGAACCCGACGCGACCTACTCTAATCCGGGCCTCAAGCCGTTACTCAGCCCGTTCCCTCGAACGCGTTCACCCCGCCCGATTGGTAGGTTCGATCACAAAGCTAAACCGGAAATCGTTAGCAACCTAGATTTCGAATTTGGCACTGTTATGACGTTCCCAGCCGTCACGGGAGAAACGGCCAGCTTCAGCAATCAATCGAGTTTCAACCTGGCTTCAACCCCCCTCCATCGATCTTCGGACGCGGTTGAAACAAAAGTAATTGAAATTTCAGCCGACTCTCCGACCATGCTACTGCCCAATCAACCTAACCTTTTTGAAATCAAGGTTCGAAATTCCTCTGCACATAACGCGACTAATATCATTGTTCAAATGCAAATTTCCAAGAATTTTAGGTTAACTGGATTTGATCGCGTGAGCTGGATCGATGAGACGCAAAGAACAGTCTCTTGGAAAATCGACAACCTGAGTCGTGAATCGGAAACGGTTATTCGATTTCGTGCTCAGTCCAACGCAATCAGTCGAGAAACGCACCTGATTACAGCAGGGATGGAAAATCAATTTCAGGGAAAATGTGAGCTTGTGACTGAGGTAGTCACACCGATCGATGAGAAGCCCCGTAAAAACGCCATTCGCAACAACTAATTATTTTCAAAAACTGAATTTCAATTCCATCTTACTGGAACTGTGGAAATTAAAATGTCAAAGTGGACGAAACCTCTTGCACTCACCCTTGTATCGGCCTGCTTCACCCTAGCCGGTTCGCCCCCCAACAGTGCTTTTGCTCAGTCTCCGAACACGGCGGTCTTATTGACCGGTGCAACCGAATCTCTGCCCAAAGAAGAAGCGGGTACAACAGCGAAGCTTATCCATATTTCACCCGCCAATGATCCCAAGACAGCTCCTTCCAAGCCACATCACGTTGTCAATCATCTTGCCAACTTCAATGAGACAACAACGGCCCCGACGACTGTAGCGAGCCTTCCACCAAGCGAACCAATTGCTGCCCCAAAAACGACTCCGCTACCCACCAGACCCAAGACTGCGTTACCTACAGTTATTGTCCGTCCACCCGCGGAAGGATTTTTCGAAGGGGACGGTGTTTTAGTTGACGTGGACCGGACAGGCGAGAATTCAGCCGATGAGTTCGCAGTAAAGCTTCGCGTTCCACACTCAGTTAAAATCATTGAAGTGACACCGATTCAAAATGGTTCAGTGGCCCAGAATTACAAAATTCGACTAACTCAAAAACCCGACGAGCGTCACATCACTTCCGAAATTACTCAATTACTTGAAAAGACACCGGGGGAGCTTGTCTCCAATCAAATCAGTGACGTATCGCCAAAGCCGATGGAAACCAGCCCTGGATTCCAGCGAAACCCCTTCTTTAATACGCAGGCTCCCCCTCCAATGAGACGAATGGGGAACGAACGAACTGCCAAAGCACAAGTTACCGAACTTACAGATAGCGTTCGGGAAAGGGAACCCACTGTCGCTCAAACCATTTCCGTCAAAACAGCAACCAAGCCGTCAGCAAGTCCGAAACAGCGGGCAACTCAAACGGTTTCTCCGGCTGCCTCGGTTTTGACCAAAGAAAGTGCTGCCCTGTTAAGCGAATCGAAAACTGAATTGAACTTCACGCAGTATGCAACTCCCACTCTGGCCGAGCCTGCCCCAGCCGAAGTTAGTAAACCAAATACAGTTCCGCCGATCGTTTCTTCGAGCCAGGCAAACTCAGCCGAACAAGCGATCTACAAAGCGGCTTCTGGTAAAGCAAAATCCTTTGAAATGCTCGAGGGCGTTGTATTCAACTCTGCCGACTCAGCCATGCCCAGTCAGGTTCGAGTAGATTCAAAACTGGTAGGTCCGGAGACAATGGGCTTGAACGATGTTTGTGAGTTCCAACTGGAACTTCACAACCCTAGTAACGTTCCGGAAGAAAATCTAAGTATTCAAATCACGCTTCCTCTTGGTCTTGAATTCCCATCGAATGACGATATTTCTCGAAACGGCACGCAAACTCAAACTTGGAATCTGCCTAGACTCGCTGCACAAGAAACACAGATCATTCAATATTTGGTAAAATCAACGTCAGAGGGCTCCAAGACACAAAAACTATGGATTAGTTCGAAGGGGAATGCTCCTCGGGCTCGCCAGATCGACACGATCGTAGATCTAGAATTTGAAACCGAAGACGCTCCGATGCTTCCTTTTGAATCTGAAATCGAATAGCCTTTCGACGCAGCCAACATCTCCTCACAGCCATGAAAAACGGCTGGCAAGCCATTTTTTTGCAATGCTCACCTGTTAAGGACTCTTTCTACACTTCTAATCGGCAGTCGTGAAAGTGAGGACGATTAGAGAACGCTTTACCACTCAAGGTTTGGATTGACGCTTTAGGGGTTGATGATTTCGAACCATCGGCAACTAATATAGTTAACGCGTATCACTCCGGCCAAACAACTCGCAACCTTTGCTGATCAAACGTGGACTCTCCAATCCATTCTCTCGAAACTCAAATATCTTCCGCGATGTTGCGCGATCAGTTTCGACTAAAGCGTGAACTTCAAAGACTCCGAAGTGCAAAACTTGCCGACAAAGACAATCAAGCGGCATTGGAATCGTTGCGTGAAAAACTTGACCGTTCCATCGCCAAACGACGTAGTCGAGAAGAAAATTTACCAGAAACTAATATCGACTCAACGCTACCGATCTTCGAACGTCGCGATGAGATCATCGAAACCATACAGAAGAATCAAGTCGTTATCATCAGCGGCGAAACCGGAAGCGGAAAATCGACGCAACTGCCGCTGATGTGTCTTCAAGCCGGGTTTGGAACGGGCGGAATCATTGGACACACCCAACCCCGTCGAATCGCTGCACGAGGCGTTGCATCACGCATCGCACATCAGATCAAGCGTCCTCTCGGAGAGGAGGTTGGATTCAAAATTCGATTCGCAGATCAAACACAAGATCGAACTTACATTAAATTAATGACCGATGGAATTCTCTTAGCGGAGACGCAAAGTGATCGGTTTCTTGAACAATACAGTCTGATCATTGTCGATGAAGCTCACGAACGCTCCTTGAATATCGATTTTTTGCTTGGTTATTTAAAGAAGGTTCTCACCAAACGAAAAGATCTCCGTCTGATCATTACCTCCGCGACCATCGACACTCAGCGGTTTGCCGACCACTTTACTCAAACAGCAGATCATCCGGTTCCAATTATTTCGGTGGAGGGCAGGACTTTCCCAGTCGAAATCCGCTACCAGCCTCCCGAAGAAGCGAGTGATCTTGGCCGGGAAAAAACTGAAATCGAAGAGCATACGGTGCGCGTATGTCGCGAAGTAGCTTCTCTGGACGACGGAGACATGCTCGTTTTTTTACCAACAGAAGGGGACATCCGTTCGCTCAATAAAAAACTTCGAGCGGCACATTTACCTGGTCGCCAAACTGAAATTCTTCCTCTTTACGCGCGGCTTTCAACCGACCAACAGAATCAAATCTTTCAACCCGGAAAAAAAAGACGCATTGTTCTTGCAACTAACGTGGCTGAATCATCAATCACCGTACCCCGCATTCGCTATGTGATTGATTCCGGAACCGCGAGGATGAGTTTTTATGCTCCGCGAAGTAAAGTTCAGCGATTGCCGATCCAAGCAGTATCGCAAGCCTCAGCTAATCAAAGGGCAGGGCGGTGCGGAAGAATTGGGCCGGGAATCTGCGTTCGTTTGTATAGCCAAGAGGACTATGAAGCTCGGCCGCATTTCACCACGCCTGAAATCAGACGCACCAATCTTGCATCGGTAATTCTTCAAACGCTCGCGCTCAAACTTGGAAAGATCGACGAATTTCCATTTCTTGATCCACCCCGAATCGAAGCAATCCGTGACGGATTCAAAACACTGTTCGAATTGGGGGCAGTCAACGAGCGACGCCAACTAACACCGCTTGGACGGTCGCTTGCCCGGATGCCGGTCGACCCCAGAATCGGAAGGATGATTTTTGCAGCCGACGATGAAAATTGCCTAAGTGAGATCCTGATTATTGCCGCGGCATTAGAGATTCAAGATCCGCGTGTTCGCCCTCCGGAAAGACGCCAAGCGGCCGACACACAACACGAAAAATTCCGGAATGAAAAGAGTGACTTCCTCAGCCTCTTGAAGCTCTGGGATTATTTTCACCAACTCAAAGAGGATCTTTCCCGTGCGAAACTAAAACTAGCGTGCCAACAGAATTTCTTGTCCTACTCACTGATGCGGCAGTGGCAGGACATTCACCGCCAACTTCGGTCAATGGCCAGCGACCAGAACTTGAAAACTCGCGCTCGCAAAGACGACTACAATGCGATTCACCGAAGCCTATTATCCGGATTACTTTCCGGAGTTGCTCTCGCAGGCGATCGTCACGAGTACACAGGGGCGGGGAACATTAAATTTCATCTGTGGCCGGGGTCAGGGATTTTCGAGTCGAAACCCCAATGGATCGTTGCGGCGGAAGTCGTGGAAACCTCTCGCCGATACGGTAGAACAATTGCTAAGATCTCACCCGAGTGGATCGAGCCATTAGCAGAGCATCTCGTCAAGCGACGCTACTCCGACCCTCACTGGAGCAAAAAAAAGCAAACAGTTCTCGCCTCCGAACATGTCACACTCTTCGGACTTCCCATTGTCGCCGGCCGACTGAAAAACTACACGAAAATTGATCCGGAATTGTCTCGAGATCTGTTCATCGAGCGTGGACTGGTGGGCAACGAATTTGAGGATTCTCAAAATTTCTATCAGCACAATCAATGGCTGCTTGAGGAAGTAAAATCCGAGGCTGCCAAAACGCGTGACCGCAATTTAATTGTTGACAACGACGATCTCATTAATTTTTATCAAGAAAAATTACCCGAATCAGTTGTCGACAGATTCAGTTTAAAGCGGGCAATTAAAAATTCGCCGGAACTCGATCAACGCCTGCGAATGACACGGGCGGACTTGCTTCCCTCTTCTGAAATCACCGATGTCGGGCAACAATTTCCAGATCAGGTGCAAGTCGGATCGATGCAAATCCCCATTCAATACCGGTTCTCGCCAGGAGCCAAAGATGATGGGGCAACGATCAAACTTCCTCTCGAAGGAGTTGGCCAGCTCGATGATGCTCAAACTGGATGGTTGATTCCAGGCCTGCTTGAAACTCGAATAATTTCTCTAATTCGAAGCTTACCAAAATCGGTACGTCGCAATCTCGTTCCTGCCCCAGACACGGCCCACAGAGTAGCAAAAGAAATCAATTTTGGGCAGGGAATCTTCCTCAATGCTGTCGCGCAGGAACTGTCAAAAATTGGCGGAATTCCCATTTCTTCCGAGATGTTTAAAACTGACAAAATGGAAGACCATCTAAAAGTAAACATGCAAGTTTTAGACGAGGCTGGAGAGGTTGTCGCGGAAGGTCGGTCCATCGCCGAAATTCGCGAACAACTCGGTGATGAGTACAAGAGTAACATTGTTGAAATTGAAGATTCCAACTGGAATCGTGATGGGCTTCAGGACTGGTGCTGGCAAGATTTCCCAAAGGAAATCACCATTCAACGGGGAGCGACAAAGTTAGCATCTTACCCAGCTATTTTAGATCAAAAAGACGGCGTTGGTTTACGGCTTACTGACTCAACCAATGCCAGTGACAGAACCACGCGTCAAGGACTCGTACGGCTCTTTCGAATCACCAACCGAAAGTCGATAAAATCACAAGTGAATTGGCTACCCGATTTAAACCGGCACGCCGTCCCACTGTCAAAGATCATACCCGCCGGCGAATTAAACAATCAGTTATCTGACTTGATAGCCCGAATAGCATTTGTTGACCGGAACAAAATTCCAAGATCCCGAGTGGAATTTGATACGCTTCAGTCAAACGCCGTTGAGCGAATCAGTATTGCCAGTCAAAGTGTTGCCAAATGGCTACCCAAACTCGCAGATGCCGTCCATGAGCTGCACTTAAAGTTGGAGAGTAGATCTTCTCGGTACACCGAGACACAAAACGATATTTCATCGCAAGTCAACGAATTGAAGGCTGGCGGTTTTCTTTCAGAAACACCATGGCCGTGGCTTGAACAATACCCTCGTTATTTCGAGGCGATGAGCTATCGACTGGAAAAACTCGATTCGACTTCAACCGAAAAAGACCACGCAAATACAAAGGAAATTGCCCATCACTGGGAACGCTACCAAGCCGAGACCGCGCTGCACTTGAACCACGGCATTGTGGATCCAGAACTGGAAACGTACAGGTGGATGATCGAAGAGCTAAGAGTCTCTCTGTTTGCTCAACCCCTCGGAACCATCGTGAAAATTTCACCGCAGCGAATGGAAAAACAATGGAGTCGCGTCAGACACACTTGATAAAAGTCAAATCGCCGAGATATGAAATTTAACAAGCACCATTACTTTGGATTCGCTGGATTAAAATTTGGGGCAGAAAAGGCGGGCAGTTTAAATCCCCCGGTCTTCGATGCTTCGTTTCCGCTCTCCTCAGCTTCATTCTCTCTGATTGGCTGAAACCCGCTTGGACGGAATGGCTTAGTCTCTGAGGGGGCGTCTGACTTAAAATTTTCACTAAGCGGTTTGGAAAATTGGTTAACCTGAGCAGGCGGTGTCATTTTGAAACCGGCCGGGGGATTGAATCCACTCGTCTCAGGCGCTGCCTTCGATTCAGGGGATTTCATAACCGGTGGCTTACTTGCCGGCGACAAGGAAAATCCTGGCCCCGCCTCGATAGTCTTGGGAAGAGGTGCCGGCTGAGCCGCAATGCCACTGCTCGAAGGTGGGCGCCGGTTAGATATCACGTCTGACTCAGGCGGAGACAGGATGTCCTGAATCCGAGCTTCTTGCTTTTCCTGCAATACCGATGTCGTTCCCGACTGCGCATTGCCTGCGGCTGTTTCAGCACTAAAGTCGGGAGCCTTGGCGATGCTAGCCGCTGGCGACTCAACACTCCCAATCACCGAAGTCGAGGCATCACTCAAATTCGATGCGGCGGGTGAAGTTTTCGCTGGAAACACACTTGTTGCAGCCACGTCTGCCGGAATGACCGTAGGCGGAGTTGATTTTGACGGGAGTCCATTTTGCGGAATTGATGTAACAGGGACTTTAGCAATCAACATCTCAACCACCTCTACAGCCGACTTGGGCTGGGTAGCGACGCTTAAGGCATAATCTCCAATAGTTCGGTTATAACTCACAACCGATGTAATCAAGTCACGCTCCGCCGCATATAAAACCTTCCCAGCTTCGAGCGCGGTGAGCAAATGTGTATCTTGAGTTGGGTCAAGGATTCGATCCGCTGCAGATTTCGAATAACCCACTGCTTCGGCGCGTCTTTCAATAAGAGCGAGCATTTTCGGCAGCACCAAATCAATCCCCCGAAACCTAGATGGTACAAGCTGCCGGGAAAAATAAAGCTCATAGTTTGTGTTGTATCTTTGAATCAACGGCAAGTCGTTTGGAATTGGACTCATTGAATCCTGACTTATGACAGGCCAATACTGAGCAAGCGATGCCTGTGATTTCACCAACTTAATTTCCGCAGCCATCACCTCATTGGCAACGACCGCCTCGACGGCAGTCAACAACGCCTGCTCCGACGCTGACTGGGGAACCGGCACTTGTTTTAACCACTGGCTGTATTTCTCAGAGGCAACATAGTTCGCCCAGTCACTGTAGGTCGTCCAATACTGCTGCACCAAGCTACTTCGGCGGTCAAGCGTAAGCGGTTGACGGAAAAAATCTACGAGGTTAACTGGCTTGCCTGGCAGAGGATTTTCATACTGCTCAAGCGAATATCTTAAGATTAACTCTTTTGCGGTCGCCGGTGCGAACTTATTTTCTTTATAAACCGCTTCCGTAAAACCGGCGAGCTGAACGGCGCTCGCCTGCCGATCAGGAGCGAAAGCGTTCGCCTCATCAGGCGTATGAGTTGGAATCTCGGATGCGGTCAGCACCTCTCGCATCGGCTGATCTAAAGGGGGCGCTGCCTGAGATCCTTTCGATTGCGTCTGCTCTTTTTTCAAAGCCGGCAGGAATTCCGACCGTAAATTATCAGCGGTAAATTTAGGTATAGACTGTTGAGCTCTCACAACATCGTCTTGAATCGGCATAAACGAACCACCCGTCGAGAGAGGAGATTCTTCAATTGCCATTTCTGCCTGAGCAGGTACAACGCCAGGATCTGGCTTTCGCGAAACCGTTTCCGCTCGTAAATCATTCACAAGGGGAGCCCCAAAACTCTTTGCGGTCGGTCCCGCCGGCATCAAAAGATCTCTTGGTGGTTCAGGCGTTCCAATTGACTCCAATAAAACGCTTGGATCCGCCGGCTCCTCGGCTTTGCCGATCGAAAGAGATGAAACCAGACCTGGGGTCGAAACATGCTTTTTACTTAACTGTTGATGAAATCCGGTGCCTCTCCCATCGCCTTCATGGGAATTTGAACTGACATCCCTGCTTGGAAGCGGTGGCGCTGAAAAGCCAAACTCACTCTGCTGAGCAAACCCCAAAATTGGAAATCCGAGCACCAACAAGACAATGATCGATTCGAGCTTTTGCTTAATCAGCCCAAAACAATCTTCAATTAATTGCGATACCAAAATGAGCATCCGTGCACCTCTGGTTAGTGATTTCATGCGTGCCCCGTTTAAAATATAGAGCCGCCATCACTGAATTTGTCCCGTATCAAATTATTAGTCAATGCTGATTATTTTCACGCCCCAAACCACACCGTCGCCGACCCAACCGGCCCAAGCTACCGATCTTACTCTCCTCACTCACTTGATTATAAAAAAATGCCCCCGATAATTGATCTGGGGTAGCTTATGCAAGACATAAAAGCATTGAACAGTTTTAAAAGCACTTTCAGATTGGTCTCACGGAACCGTTGTGTAAGACGACGAGGACTGCGAGTCTTCTATGTGATAGCACTTTTGATTCTGTCGAATGCTAACGCGGAAGCTTGTCAACTCCTCAGTCTCCCTGAGCAACCGCTCCCGATCCATGCGGAGAAATCCGTTCAAGCATTCTTGAACGAGTATTGGAATCGTTCTCCACAGAATGCTCTCGCCTCTGAGACATTTTATAGAGATCTTAAATCACCTTCAGCCATCGTTTCCGTTGCCTACTCAGTAAATCGTATTCAACAAAACAAAACCAATGAAGCAAAAATTGTTGCGGAAAAAATTACCGCGACCTTTCCAGAGAATCTCGACGGATGGATGCTGAAGTCGTGGTTGAATGCCTTGGAAGATAAATTTGATACTTCGCTTGTCTCTATTCAATCCTTGAATCGCCAACTGTTGGCCAACACTGACCTTTCGCTGGAATCCAGATCCTCGATTTATTCTCGATTAGGGAGGTTGATCGGTTACCTCGAAGGGCCAGTCGCCCACCGTGTAAATCAGAATTTACTACTTACGACGACCCAGACTATCACGAGAACTGCGCCCCCAAAAAACCTTCGGGACTTTAATTTGGGTCGAGCGCAGGTGTCGGACAAATACACCGAAATCAAAAACAACCAAACGCAAAAGAAAAATGACGAACTCGCAAAAGTTGCACAACGCGATCAAAAAATAGAGCAGATTCTAAATCTGGAAAACGAAAGCTTGTCAGATTCAGAACAAAGACTTTCCGAGGAAATCGCCGGTGTCAGGCAAGACGCCAGTGCCAGAATTTCAACACTCGAAAATCAAGGCTCCGAAATTGAGCAGGAACGAGCAGCTACCTCGTTAGAAATTCAAAACCGCCAAAACAGACTTCTCTATCTCTATGAAGAACTGGCCCTGTTGAACCTAGGTCCAGTCAGTCGATTTTGGGCTTATGATCCACGGATTGAGATTCGAAATATTGAATTTCAACTATCGCAAAAACGAAGTGATTGGAATGGCTACTCATCTCAATTGCAAAACATCAATAATGAAATATCCAGGATTCAAGTCTTCGCCGAACAAAAAACCGATACGCTTACCAAAGAATTAAAAAAAATTAATGGCTCACGACGTCGCAATCTGGGCAAACTCAAACGCATTGCTTCGGGTCCTCAGATAGCCGATGGCAAAAAAAATGCAATGAAAATCAGGTTAACATCTCTAGCCACCTACGATGAAATTTCAGAAGAACTTTATCGCCAACAAATCCTCAACCAATTTCCTCGGAATCAAAACCTTAATAATTGATCTTGGCATGACTGGGCTCAGTTCATTTCTAATAGTTCACCTATCCATTCATTGAGTCGCTCAACCGGCAAGCCGACAACATTTGATTCGAGTCCGCTCTCAAGACGGAGCCAACTGAGACCATCCTGATACCCAAAAGCTCCGGCCTTACCGATCCAATTGTCCGTATCAAGAATTTCTTGTAACTGTTGATTCTCGAGAACATCCATCGTCAACACCGATTGCTCCAAGTGAAGCAAGTGGCAATCGCCCGGTTTTTTCCACAGACACACTCCGGTTAGTACGCGGTGCTTTTTTCCACTCATCAACATCAGCATTTTCTCCGCATGTTCACGATCAACCGGTTTGCCAAGAATCTCTCCCTGGCACTCCGCCACCGTATCAGCAGCGAGGATGACTCCGGAATTATATTTTGGTGCGATGGCACGTGCTTTGAGAAAGGCTGATTGCAAGACGAGATCTTCGGGTGAGCACTTTGAACAAATACCTTTCTCCACCGAATCGTCAGGGGCGTCAGTGATGAATTGAAATCCTGCACGCTCCAGAAGCTTCGCGCGACGCGGCGATTGGCTTGCGAGAATGAGGGAGAACTCAGTGGTTTGTTTGGTCATACCGGTTTAATGTGCTAATCTTGTGAAATGGTCATCCAGTACAGCGGCCAGTTAAATTTTGTGATTGAAAACAATGCGGCCAAGACCGGAAAAACTAAATGTCCTGTTTGAAGACAATCACTTACTGGTTGTGAACAAACCTGCATTATTGCCAACGATGGGCGTTAAGGAAGGTGAGTTAAGTTTGCTCAGCCAATCCCGTCAGTACATTAAAGAGAAATACGACAAACCCGGGAATGTGTACCTTGGGATCGTTAGCCGCCTCGACGCCTTTGTGAGCGGCGTAATCGTCCTTGCAAAAACCTCAAAAGCAGCCGGTCGTTTATCCGAGCAGTTTCGAAACCGTTCAGCAAACAAGACTTACTGGGCGATCGTTCCGGACGCTTTAAAGCAAGAAAGCGGAAAACTGGAAGACTGGGTAATTAAAAATGAATCGCTTCACCGCATGACGGTCGTTCCCAAAGGGAAAAAATCCCCCGCTGGAGCAAAGATTGCCCGATTGAATTACAAAACCCTAGGGATTGAGAGTACCAATCGCCAAGCACCCACCAAATTAATCGAAATTAAGCTCGAAACAGGTCGAAAACACCAAATTCGCGTCCAACTTGAAAACGCAGGCGCCTCCATTTTGGGGGATCGGAAATATGGAAGCGATCTTCCGTTTAAGCGTGGAATCGCACTTCATTCCCGTGAACTCTCGATCGAGCACCCCACCAAACGGGTCATACAATCGTTTCAAGCGGAAACACCATCTTGGTGGAACATTCATCGGTATTCGTTATCATAAAAACTGTTCCTAGTTCCCCAGCAACGCTTTTTTCTCACCCATAATATTCGGTCGATGGTTGCGGTTGAAGCATTGAGTTTTGTATGAACACCACCCAAACAAATTTTCGCGATACTGCGCTCGCCAGTGAACTGGTGACCGAAGAGCAATTGCGGAATGCAATGAACGAATTAGCGAAAACGCAAGATAGCGATTCGTCAGGTTCAGCAAACCTCAGCGAAAAGAGAATCGCCCAGCAACTCGTTGAAATGAAAGTGATTTCTGCCTATCAGGCGGATCAATTACTAACCGGTCGAACAAAACTCAACCTTGGTCCTTACATCATCACCGATTGGATTGGTCAAGGTGGAATGGGACAGGTTTTCAAAGCCGTTCACGAAATGCTCGGCCGTGAATCTGCCGTCAAAGTATTACCACTCCACAAGACGACCCCCGAGGCAATCGAGAATTTCCGGCGGGAGATTCGAGCTCAGGCAAAACTGGATCACCCCAATCTTGTCCGAGCCTTCGATGCGGGTGAAGATGGAAACGTTCATTACCTCGTAGTCGAATATATTCCAGGCACAGATCTACGGCGACTCGTTCGCTCAAAAGGGAAACTCTCGGTCCAGCAGGCAGCTAACATTATCAAACAATCTGCTGAAGGGCTCGCCCATGCACACGAACGTGATTTGATTCATCGCGATATTAAGCCCGGCAATATCCTTGTCACCCCCGATGGTGTTTCCAAACTGTCTGACCTTGGACTGGCGTTTTACCTTAACGACGCCACCGATCCGAGAGCGGGAAAGATCGTCGGCACCGCTGACTACCTCTCGCCAGAACAAATCCGCACTCCGCAACACATTACCAGTGCCAGTGACATTTATTCGCTTGGCTGCACCCTGTACTACGCAGTTACAGGGAAAGTCCCTTTTCCTGGCGGTACCCCCAAAAGTAAAGCCAGGAGACATTTGGAAGAAACACCGTGGCATCCAAGACGGTTCAACGAAGAAGTCAGTGATGACTTTGTGGACCTGATTGGTGACATGATGGAAAAAGATCCCAAAGAACGAATTCAGTCCGCTGAAGAAGTTGCCGAACGGCTCGCTCCATGGGCGGCTGACGACAGCCCGCTTCTTCGAGAAGACATGGGCGACCGACCTCGTTGGATGCCCGAACCGATTGGGTCACCGGATGCTCAGGACACCGATCCCGATGACGCCGTTACTGAAATGGCGATGCACGAAATAAGCGACACTTCGCAAAGCAGCATCCACGGTACGATGTCTGATGACAATTCGATCTCAGGCCAACACAACAAACCCCCACCACCGCTTTCGACGGTCGAACAGTATAAAACTGCGGGTAGGCTTGACGATGCGATCACCTTTTCTTTGTCAGCACTGTTCGTAACGGCAGTCGTATGTCTCTCCATCGGTATTCTTGTCGGCTTCATCGCCGGCTTCTTGATGGCGAAATAACACTGACCTCACCCAATCAGAATGGGGTGAATCAGAATGGGGTGAACTTAATACTGAGCTAACACGGGGGTAACCTCTGTTTGCATTCCGCCAGTGACTTTCACCTGTGAATCCGCGTCGATAAACACATTGATTTCACTACGAATTCCAAATTCCTCTAGGTAGATCCCCGGCTCAATCGAGAAACAGGTAAGCGGGAGAACGAGACGGTCTTCCTTTGTTTCTAAATCATCCATATGGGCACCGTTGCCGTGGGTTTCTGTCCCAATATTATGACCTGTTCGGTGGATAAAGTACTCCCCATATCCGGCATCTTCAATTACCTGACGCGTCGCGCGATCGACTTCCCACCCCTGCAACTCTCGACCTTCGGCAAAAGCCCTCCTCGCACAATCGATTCCCGCATCACGGGCAGCAGCTACGATGTCAAAGATCTTTTTGTATTTTTCTGGAACACTCTCTCCCATGAAACCAACCTTCGTGAGATCGCTGTAAACACCTTCGGGAACATCCATCTTCGCCCACATGTCCAGCAACACAAAATCCCCTACTTTAATTTCAGCATCGGCTCCATGTGAAGGACAATAATGTGGATCGCCGCTATTTGCATTGACGCCGACAATTGGCGGGTGGTAGGTCGTCATACCATGCTCGGCATAGTAATCCATCACGTAGTCTTGCACCTCAGCTTCGCGAATCGCTTTGCCACTGCGAAGACTTTCGGCGATCAACTTCCAAGCTTCATCAAATGCCGCACGATTCAATTCATCAGCCTGTAAATGAAGGTCCCACTGCTTGTCCGTCCATCTTGCTTCAAAATTCTGAATTAGATTTCCGGAGCTTACCACCTTGACACCTAGTCCCCTTACCAACTCCACAGTTCCTGCGTCCACCCGCGAAATATAAGGATTGGCATTGTCTGGAGAATACTCCATCGCAACTTGACCGCACTCCCCAACCATTTCCTTCAAACCATCGTGCAATTCCTGCCAAGTCAGATATACAATTCTCTTCCCCAGCAAGTGATCCAATGCAGACGATTCAATGCGATGCACGAGCTTCACTGGCTCACCTTGAGCAGGAATAAAGTAGAAGAACCGTCGCGAACCTTTCTCTGATTCAGAGATCCCTAATACATTTAGCGCTAAAGCATTCAAGCCACGAAAATCGTATAATAGCCAACCGTCAAAACCAAAATCCCGGATTGAGTCTTGGATTGAATTCAGTTGAAATTTCCGGCTAGATTTTGAATTTGTCATACGAAAGCTCTCTCGAAACCATATTTTTTTTTGAATAATCCAAGCTACTTTACCCCATCTATAAAGAACGCGGTAAAATCAGGCTGTATGGATTCAACGATGAAACTCAGGCTCCACAAAAATATCGTGAGTATGAATCGTGGAGTTCCCATCCAATTGCGAAACCTGAAATTTCCACCTAGGTAAGTCATGAAAGTCAGTTCAATTAAACCGCACAAATTTATTGGCCTCGTAATAATAACTTGTATGCTTCTTACTGCGAACACCGGTAAAGCCCAGGAGGATGCCGGCACAGCGACCGCCTTGGGGAATCAGGCGAAGCCTACCGAACAAGTTTCAGACAATTTCATTCGATTTCACATGTGGGACGGATCGATTGTTGCGGGTCGAGTAACTATTGACGTTATCTCCATAAAAACGGAGTTCGGAGTTCTTGAAGTTCCGGTAGCCCGAATTAAGAAACTGTTTCCCGGTTTAAATAGCTTTCCAGAACTGGACAAGAAAATTAAAGACCTCATCGCTCAACTGAGCGATAAAGATTTCGCGATGCGAGAAACTGCCCATCGCGAGCTGACGAATATGGGACTTCAAATCAGAGAACAACTTCAAGACGTTAGTTCCGACGGTAGTGCCGAGCAAAAAAAGCGACTGGCAGAAATTAGACAAGCAATTGAGGAAGAATTCGAAGACGCAGAAGAAAATGGAGAAACCTCGGAACGGGCATTGATTCGAGGGGACTCAATCGATACTCCGGAGTTTAATATTGTCGGAAAAATCCTGCAGGAAACCTTTACCGTCAACAGTAAATTTGGACAGCTCACAGTCGAGCTAAGCGATGTTAAAATGGCGGACCGCCCGGTTCTGGAAAAAAAATCGGCGATTAAGAAAACTGTGAAGATTGAATCGGATGCGTTTTTCCAACGAACACCGGCCAACACGCGGATCCGAGTCACCAAGGGAGACAAGATCTCCATTAAAGCCGATGGAGTCGTGCAATGGACTAACTGGAGCACCTCATCTTCGCCAGAAGGATTGACGAACCAGGGGCAATTTCAGGGAATTCAAAGCGGCACGCTGTGCGCGAGAATTGGTTCTTCCGGAAAGATATTTAAAATTGGAAAAGAGCATACCGGTGTAGCCAAGCAATCAGGAACGCTCTATCTGGGTATCGCGATACAAGATTCTTATGTTCAGCAGAACTACCGATGGACCGGAAATTACAATGCTAAAATTCGCATCACACCGCCTGAAGCAGAATAAGGCTACTAGATTCAACTAAACATCTCTTACCTGATTTTTGGTAATGCGAGCGGTTCTGTTGCACTGGCAGGGGGAGATTCTAAGGGCATTTCCAACTTCTCTTCGTTCCCCGTGGCTTTTCGCTTCACGGTGATTCGAATTGTTTCGCCTGCCTCAAATCGATTGATAAGCTGTTTCAATCGCAGCATATCGTTGACTGGATTGCCGTTAATGCTTAAGAGAATGTCTCCCTCTTTTAATTCCAATCGGCTCGCAGGAGATTTAGGATTCACCTTGTTCACAAGAATTCCGTCACCCTGTGGATTGGGACCGGATTGAATACCTATAAATGCGGGACGAATATATTCGCCGGCCTTCAATCGCTCCAAAAGTTCATTCGCATTCGCTAGTGGAATAGCAAAACCAATTCCTGAATCATACCACTCCACCCCCGCTGCCACCGCCTGAGACTGAGGATTCATGGGAACGCAAATGCCAAGCACGCGTCCCTCGATATCGACCAGAGGTCCGCCGTAATTGGCGGGACTGATATTAGCGTCGGTTTGAATCGCACGACCGCCAATTCTATTCTTTGCACTAATGATTCCCGTGGACATTGCTGGACTGGTATCGCCATAACCAACCCCTAGCGAAATTGCCCATTGACCAACCTTGATCTTGGACTCATCCAGCATTTCCGGAACGGGTAAATCCGTCTTCCCATCAATTTTTAACAGACAAATTTTTCGGGTATCATCGCGGCCAACGAGTTTGGCAAAATGACGCTCGCCATCTCCCAGAATAACTGAGATTACAGGCGGTCTTTGAATAAAATTAAATGTGCTTGTAAGAATGTATCCATCTGAAGAAATAACGATCCCTGTTGTATTCCCTTCTCCCTGCTTGCGAATACCTCCGATCCGTCCTTGAACTGCTGAAACTCCGCCGTACGATTCAATGGTCACCAAGGATGGTGCAACTCGACCAGCCGCTTGGCGAAAAGCCCTAGAGGTAAGCGTCATTGCTTCCATCAACTCCGCTTCTGAAAGTTCAGAAGCCGCCGAGTCAGATTCATCAATTTTCCATTGATCGTTGTCGTTTTGACCAAGCGCGAACGCGAATGGATTGAACAACAGCCCCAACAAGCCGCCAACGATCAAATACAAAAATTTACCAGGCATACACTTCTACTCCATCTACGGGACTCACGTCGCTCTACCGAAGAGTCATTTCTTCAAACGCGGAGCAATCCTAACACGCACCATTTCAACACCGCGTTTCACAATCACTAATACCTCCTCCTCAGGGCGTAAGGATTTAAGAGACTCAGCGTAGTCTTTCAAATTGCCAATTTTCTCACCGGCAATCGATACGATCATGTCGTCGCTTTTCAATTTGGCTTGGGCTGCAGGTGATCCGCGAACGACTCGATCGATATAGGCAGGATTATTTCTACCACCAAGCTTGAACAAGACGATTCCAAATTCAACGTCCTGACGTTCCATAACCGGCTTCGCCTCGCTAGTCACGCTCGCTTTTCCATCTACAAATGCCTGGAGTACTGGGCTCGGCACGGCATAATTGAGTCGCGTGTTGGTCTCCGAACTATTAATGATCTTGCCTACGATCCCAACCAACTTTCCGTCAGGAGTTACTACCGCGCCACCCGATGCCCCAGGATTACTGGTGATCGCATCAATTAGAATCAACTCTCCGCGATAGGCCACATCTCGTTTGGTCAGCCGGGCCTCCATCGTCGTCCGTAATGAAATCACGCCCAGCATTGCCGAAACCGGTTCATCTTTATCAGCCACCTTGAACGCGTTACTTAAGGCAATTACCCAGTCTCCCTTTTCACCAACGGATTCTGTTGAAAGCTCAAAAAAATCAGGAGTATCTGCTTGGATCTTGAGCAACGACAACTGTGTCTCTCGATCACGTTTTAAGATGGTTGCAATATGCTCTGCACCGTCAGCCAACACCACTTTAACCTGCCTGCCATCGAGAAAAACACCCTGCGAAGAAAGGATTAGCCCGTCCTTCGAGACAATAATCCCGGTCGCAAACCCTTCTACTTTTCCAGCCGAAGCCCCGAATACCTTGACCATTTTTGGCTGTGACTTCGATATCGCTCGGTCAACAAAACTCGACTGACTTTTCTGCTGTGCCACAGCAAGATGGTTGCCGGTTATCTGCAACACACAGCCAACCAAAATTGCTAACCGCCAACCGAATCTATTCAATTTAGTTTCTCCTCAAAACAACCGATGCGCCCTAAACTATGTTCTTTAAGGCATTCACTTCGTTTGGACATTCGCGTAAAACAAATCATCAGGCACAGTCTTCAGCCACTCGAAATCCGAATCGACTACTTGCCGTTCGACACTTTCTTCAAGTCCAAAAACTCTCTGACGTTTGAGCGGCAACTGCACAGGTCCGACCTGTGTCCACGATCCAAAAGTAGTGCCTCCGCCAATCAGACAGTCTCTCTCAAAAGAGGATTTGACCAAATTAATCGCTGGTTTCCCGTCGAGGTCAAACATGGAAAACCAGCAGTACATTGAGTCACCGTCGGATGGATCGACTTTAAAGCGATAAGCATTTTCGCCCATTGCTTTATCACTTCCGTCTATCAGGACTTTCCCGAACAAGTCAAACGGCTTCTGCCTGAAAACAGCGCCCATAATTAATGCCTGATCAAAGCCCCACTTTGACTGTGATTCACGCAAAGACAATTCTGACGTCTTACCTTTCTCGGTCAGCCAAAAAGAATTGCCATCGTATTGATAAACAACCAATTGTCCGTCAATGATCTGGTTGACACGAATCCGACCGTCGGAAGCCAGCCAAGTCTCTTGAGTTCCCTTTACTTTGCCGTCCTCTAAAATTTCACCTGCCAACTTTACGACGCCGATAGAAGATTCTTGATGAATACGCTCTTTCCATTGCTTTAGGATTCGCTGAGCGTAGCCTCGATTAATTTCTGGATAACGGATGTCACCAGGATTAGCTGACAACAGCGCAATCATCTCTCGCTGCCGTTCCAGTTGCTTCTTTTTTTCCGGATCTTTCTCCTCTTTCCCCCCCTGTCCGCCACGGGCGCGAGGCTTGGCGTACGGGAGCCCAAACGTCCGCACCACGATTTGATGTTCAGTTCCATCTTGTTTTCGAATTAAAAGCTCGGTGGGCCAATCTTCGGGCAATGTACAGATTAAATTGGTAAACTGATTGGCGTTTTTGACCTTCTCTCCTTCGAACTCCAATAACTCATCTCCGAGATCAAGCCCCGCTGCTGCGACTGGAGCGTCTCGGTTTAATTTTGAGCAAACAACTTTTCCTCCGCGATCGGAAAAACTCGCATCCAGTGTCGCATGCTCCACTAACTTGGTGGCTAACAGATCAGGAATAAAGTTCTTTATTTGGTTCGCAGAAATAGCGTAGCCCAATCCAACATTCACCCGCCCCCGTTCCTTAAAACTCCCTCGTCCATTAATTCCAATCACTTCGCCATTGAAATTGAATAACGGACCGCCGGAATTTCCCGGATTGATCGATGAGTCCACCTGGATGCAGTTACCGTAAACCAGTTGATTCTGCCCCGCTCCCGGTTGATAGCGCTTCACGCCACTTACAATTCCCAGCGTAACAGTAGGAACTTGATCTTCGGTCAATATAAAAGGATTCCCCATAGCCAGAGCCCAATCGCCAACTTTGACTTTATCGGAGTCCCCGAGAGGAGTTGCGGGAAAGACGGACTTACCTTCCAGTTGAATGATGGCGAGATCCCCGCCCGGATCCGTTCCGATCAATTTCCACTTGTACAACTCGCCATCAGCAAGGCCACCCCATCCTTTCACACCCGCCCCCATGATGACATGGTGGTTGGTTAAAACGATACCGCTGGAATCGATAATCACACCCGAACCACCGCCCTGGCGATCTTCGTCATAGATGGCAACGACACTTTGGATCACTCGATTAATCGCTTGAATCCGGTAACGCTCAATCGCTGCGACGCGCTGTCGGTCCTGCAGACTCAAATCGTCGTCAGCACTCAGGTAGCAAAGGGGAGCAATTAAAATGCACACGAGCCAATAAAAAACAATATGAACCTCGATGTGCTGCTTGATCATAATTTCACTTATCCATAAAGCCAATTGCTCATTTCACCAAGATTCGATGAACTAACTTTCAAATGATCGGAGAGTGCAATTAACCCTATTTAGTTTTTAAAAACCGCGCTTCGCCCCAGTTGGCATGATCGCCCAAATCAAACTCTGCTCCAGGAGACACCACCAGAACGATCTCCTTAATCCCCTCAATATCAACATCTATTTCCAAGGGACCTCCACCGCCGGTCACTCGTTCAGACCAGAGTTCGATTCCATCTCCACGAACAATCATTTGGCAATCACCGCGCCCATTGGTTTCAGCGGCAATCCCGGCGACCGCAGAGAATCGGTCAAAACCTGATTCATTTGCAAATACCAGCCTTGACGAGGCCTGCACACCTAATCCTTTTTTGAATGTCCTGACTTCCTCAGAATCCTTAAGTCGTATCTCAAGTGGATTACCAGCAACACTCAAGTTCCTTCTCCAGGGCCGTTGAAAGGCAAAGACCGCCTTCTCTTGAACCTCAAGCGGTTCCTGATCGGAGAGATACCTCATCCGATCTGACTTAATCGTGATCGAACTAATGTTACCCGCCAAAACTTCAACCGTATTTCCGGCTGCGACTCCCACTTGGAAAACTCCACCCTCCAGTTCGAGGATTTCACCAACCATTCGAGAACCATCGACCAGCTGGGTCAAAGCAATCGTACCTGTTGGTTTTTCAAGGCCTAGATCAGCCGTGATAATTGCTTTCACTTTCTCAAGACCAATCTTCTTCGACTCACCCTTGTACTCAAGCCTCACAAACTCCGAATCAACCGCTTCCAGTATCCCCTCAACCATCCTCTCGCCCGAGGAGGTGTTTACGACCACGGCATCGAAGTCAGCAGAGGGATTTTTAATTTTTCGATCGACCAGGGGCGAATTCGTCCACACAATTGCACGTAACAATTCGAGCGGCAGTTCGCGCGATTTTAGAGACGAAACCAATTCAAGATTTTCATCCTCCATCGAAACGGAGCTTACCCATAATTCTCCTCCCCCAACCAATTTTAAATTAGGACCATCAGCCGGAGTGTCGCTAATTTTCCTTGCGGTATTGATGGATAGCACCTGCTGGACATTTAAGCCTGGCGGTAATTTATCTCCCTCAATCTCGCCCCCCGATGCAATCGCCTTGATCGCGGAATTGATGGTTGTGCCATTAATCAATTCGATAGACACTTGGCCCAAATCGTTTTCCTGCGTCGATGCCATTGCAGGAGCAACAAGCCAATTTCCGTGGAAGCCTTCTGACGAAATAAAATCACCTAGGCAAATACCAACCAGAATCACTGTCCAAGTCAGCAACTTACTGGAAGAAAAAAAACAGCCGTTCAGATTATTGTTTTGCAGTCGAACCTTCATGCCGTTATTGTATCTCACAACCGGTTAAATGTCTTGAGAGCAAGAGACCAAGACGCAATAAAAAACGGCACTCCCCACATTGGGCAGTGCCGTATTAGTTATTTCAACTGACTAAAATGGCAGTTACTTTTCACCTTCGCCATTCGCTGCCTCAGTGTATCTTTCGACAATGTCACGATACCTCGCAGGTAATTTTTCCTTTACAGCGTTGTTCGCCGGATCTCGACTGCGATCTCTCAGCCGACTCCAAGGACTCGCTGGAGAATCATCGTACGACTTTTTTACAACCTGGCCATTGGGATTACTACTCGAACCACCCTTTTGGCTTTTCTTACTTTGGCTTGGCTTCGACTGAGCTTGCTTCTGACCAGAAGCTTTTTTACTCGCCTCTCAGGTACCGCCTTGTTTACAGTTTGAACTAACCTCTTTTTTCTCTTCCTCTTTGATAAGTTTCGTCAGCATATTGACGATTTTATCCTGCTCTACTTGCGTAACCTCATCGGTTTCCACCAATTCTAAACGCCGACGCGAGTAATCCATCCTCTGGTAAATATCATCTAGTTTACCTTTCTGAATCGATTGAATTTGCTGAACTTGCCGCCAAGCGCTCACACGCAGGCGTTCAGGGGCATTCGGATTGAACTGTAGGAATCGCATCAACGATTCAATGGCTTCCTGATTCTTTAACAATCCCGCTTGGGCAACTCCGAGATAATACTGAGCACTACCCTGATGGACTGTGTAACCGCTGAGATCACCAACCAAATTCTCTAAACATGGCATGGCTTCCTCAAAACGCTCCTCATTCATTAACGTTCTTGCGAGGTAAAAACTTGCGTCCCCGGCTAAATATTTATCGTCAGACTTCTGCAATGGCGAAAGAAGCTCAATGGCTTGTTCGTATCCACCATTTACATCTGATGCTGAAATCGCATCTGAATATTTTGGGTACATCAAAATAAGCGACTCAGTCAGAGCGTCCGAGAAATCACTATCCGTTGCAGAAACTGTTTCTTTAATCGCCGCCTTTTGCGAATCGGGAACAGACTCCAGAGAGTTGATATGCTCTAGAAAAGATGTCTTGACCTTTTCTGAATGCTGGTCGTTTGCTTCTACCGAATTCGTCGCCCCGACGAACATACCACCCATCGCCAACAGGCCGAGTGCGGTTTGGAATAATCGTCCAATTCTCATTTCAATCACCTTAAGGATTTCGCAAGCGTTAATACGCAATTTGAAACATCTTCTATCTCATATTATTCAACAAAAGGCCACCGAGACCATCACCTTAAACTCGAAAAAACCCGATTCAGCCACGAAAATCAGCTTTTGCAGCAATTTAAAACGGTTTTTCCGCCCTAATCATAGAACCCCGGAAACTACCGTTCGTTCTCTTTTTCCATGATTCGCTCGGTCATTTCCAGTAATTTAGCTTGCAATTCCGCTGCATTCATCGCCTCTTGGTCCAACAACTTCTCCAATCCCTCCTGTCCACGCAATTGCTCAACTTTTTTCGTCCGCCGGTTGAGCCTCATCTGTTGAATCCTTAACACTTTTAGCTCCGCGGATTTTTTCAGCAAGGGTTGATCGCCCCCGCCTCCACCGCCACCTCCGCCGCCGCCACCGCCGCC
>JAPOIJ010000033.1 GCA_029979005.1 Planctomycetota bacterium
ATTTCAGATTACAAAAAAACCGTATCCTATCCCGGCTGGTGGGATTTTGCCGTATCAGTACTTTCAAGTCAAAACCAATTTCAAGGAAGATAAATGGATTCAGGCTGCGGAAATCCGAATTGGCAACCGCGCTGTTGTCCATCATGTAGTTGTTGTTGTTTCGAGGCGCGGGGTGCAACCGGTGCACGGTGAAATCGATTCGGAGTGGTTGACGGCGTCAGCCCCGGGGTCGAAGCCGCTGGTTCTTGCAGACGGTTTGGCGAAGGTAATTCCCGCCGGTGCTACACTGGTTTTTCAAGTCCACTACACACCCATCGGAACTCCTCAAACCGATCTTAGCACCGTTGGCTTCAAGTTTGTCGATAAAGCAAAGGTGCGAAAGATTGTGGGTACGAAGCAAGTTGCTCAAAGAGATTTAAACATCCTCGCCGGGCAAGCGGAGTATAGAACTTCAGCCAGTCGGGTGGTGCGGCAGGATGCATTGATGCTCGCAATGTTTCCACACATGCATTGGCGAGGTAAATCATTTAAGTACACGGCAAAGTATCCCGATGGTCGGAACGAGGTCCTGTTGGAGGTGCCCAATTATGATTTCAATTGGCAGAACGGATACATCTTAGAGCAACCTAAGCTACTGCCTCGCGGAACGGAAATTCTCTGCGAAGCGGTTTTTGATAACTCAGCCTCGAATTTTTTGAATCCCGATCCCAACGTAAATGTTAGATGGGGAGATCAAACCTCTGACGAAATGATGATCGGATACTTTGATATGGTGCTGGCCGGGCAGGACTTGCAAAAGCGTTTGCCTGAGGAGCAAGATCGATAGTTCGGCTTGGGTATCGGCTGGTCGAAGAATCGTTGCTTAAAAATCAACGCTTGTTACGTAGAATGCCGGGAAATTCTGGGTCTATGGCTCGAATTGGTAGGTTCGTTACATCTTTGTTACGTAATGATCCATAATTGCAGCGTAGAATATAGGATGGCGGCAAATCTTAGTTGGCCGCTATCGTGTCTATTCGCGTTCCAATGGAATTAAACATGGCCAAAACGATAATATTGACGGTAGAGGATGACCCGGCAATTCGTCGTGGGATTGTCGATTCTCTGGAGTACACGGGGCATCAGGTACTGCAGGCAGGTGATGGCATTTCGGGTTTGGAAATGGCGCTTAAGTCAGAATACGATTTGCTGTTATTGGATCTTGCCTTACCGGGCGTTTCGGGATTGGAGATTTTAAAAAAGTTAAAACAATCGCGACCGACCCAGCCCGTGATTATTCTGACGGCAAAGGGAGATGAACAGGACAGGGTCGATGGATTGCGGGGAGGTGCGGATGACTATGTCGTCAAACCGTTCAGTATTAAAGAATTGTTGGCCCGAGTCGAAGCTGTTTTGCGTCGGTCTCCGGAGCGGCCTCGAGATGTACAGTCGGTGAAGTTCCCGGGGGGCGTGGTTGATTTTGAACGAAGAGAAGTTCGCTTTCGCTCACAGAAATCTAACGAAGGAGAAACCAGCCCCGCCCGTGCTGAGCTTTCCGAAAAAGAGACGGAGTTGATTCAGTATCTGGTGGCGAATTCAGGCCGTGCGATTTCTCGTGAAGAGTTGTTGTCGAGTGTATGGAGGCTTAGTCCAAAAGGGATCACCACACGCACGATCGATATGCATATTGCCCGTCTGCGTGAAAAGATGAGAGAGAACCAGGCTGCGGTCGCGACGATTTTGACCGTTCGGGGCAAAGGTTACATGTGGTCTGTTTGCGGAAATGGAGCGAAGTGATGCGACGGCCGTGGCAGATTTGGATCTTATTTTTCTTTGGGCTCGCAATCGTGATTCCGGGGATGGGATGGTTAACGATTATGACCATCCGCCTTGATCAAAGTCGCGAAAATGATAGACGCGAAACCGAGTTCGCGAGACAGGAGGCAGAGCTGCAGGAGCGGGTCAGCAGCGCGCTATACCGGATGGATTTGAAGATCCTCCCTTTGATTGCCAGGGAAGCGGCTCGTCCGAGTTATTCTTACGAGTCGTTTTATCAGGCTTTTGTGCCAAAGATCGATACCAGTAATCGAGGCGGACAAGTGGCCGGTCAGCGAGGGGGTGGTTTAGAAACATCGGGGGGGAGTTATGAGGAGGTGCCCTCGCCATTGATGTTTTCGCCACCGCAGTTTGTAAAGTTTTATTTTCAAATTGGTTGTGAACAGGATCTACGCTCTCCTCAATTACCGATGGGGGCCGCAAGGTTAATTGCCGAACAGCAATTTGATCTCAGTGCAAAATCAATTGAGTCGAGTGAGCAATTATTATTGGATGCTCGGAATTTGTTTTCCTATGAAACATTGTTGGCTGATATTAACAGCGATTCCATGGCTGGTAATTCATCAACTCTTGCGTCGGTTGAGCCAAAAATAGGTTTGAATTCCCAGAACAATGTCGAACAGTCCTACTACAAAGTACCTGCGTTTGAAAAGCTGGGTGGAGTGGTATCGAAATCCTCGGATTTGTTGAATAAAGATGCCGGCGACATACCGCAAATCGCTCAAAATAGTAAACGAGCGGTCCAGCAGTCTCGCGGGGCTTCACGCGGTAACGAAGAGTTCAATTGGCGTTTGCAAAATACGCAAAATCTAACGTCTCAGCGATGGCAGGAGAACAACGCCGCCAATGGTTATGATTCGAATAACGTACGTCAAATCGAGGACTTGATTGGTCGTGTTGGGCCGGATGTAAACCCAATGGGCTCGCCTGGTGTCATGCAGCCTTTATGGGTTGGGGAAGATTTGCTTCTGGTGCGCGAGGTTGCTCGAAACGGTGTTAGTGGTGATTCGCCAGTTATTCAAGTGTGTTGGCTTGATTGGGGAGCCATACAAGATGCGCTTCGAGCTGAAGTTGAGGATTTGCTACCCGATGTTGAGTTTGAAAAATTAAAAAAAGATTCAGACCTCAACGTCGTGACTGCTTTGACAACGCTTCCCGTCCAATTGGTTGTCGATAGTTCAAGTTTGTTATCAGCTTTGGCAATTGGTTCGACCGCGGATCAAAACTCATTTGCAGGTTTAAAAGTTGCCCTGTGGGTGGCATGGCTAGGGCTGGCAATGGCAGCAATTGCCTCAGCAACACTTTTATTCGGGGTTATCCGGCTCAGCGAACGCAGGGCGACCTTTGTATCCGCGGTAACACACGAATTGCGAACGCCGTTGACGACGTTTCGGATGTACGCCGAAATGCTTGCGGAAAAGATGGTGCCGCCGGAAAAACAACAGGATTATGCCAATACACTTTGTACGCAGGCCGATCGGTTGTCTCACTTAGTCGAAAATGTACTCCAATTCGCGCGGCTCGAACGCGGAGCAGATTTTGGAGCCGTCGAGAGACTTACCGCCGTCGAGTTACTGGGGCGTTTTGAATCAAGGGTCAAAGAGAGAGCGGCAGAAGTCGATTGGGAAGTTAGATTTGAGATGGATGAATCCATCAGCGATTTGAGATTTGCAACTCAACCGGCGACAGTGGAGCAGATCATTTTCAACTTAGTCGACAATGCTTGTAAGTATGCTCGGCCAAGTTCAAAGCCAAGAATTGATTTGAAAATATTGCGTTATGGAAAAAAACTGGCGATTTATGTGCAGGACTTTGGGCCCGGTGTACCGGTCAAATACCGGAAACGAATGTTTCAGCCTTTTTGTAAGTCGGATCAGGATGCGGCAAATACAGCTCCGGGAGTGGGGTTAGGATTAGCATTGTGTCGGCGAATGGCATCTTCGTTAGGGGGGAAGCTTAAAATTACGGACCGGAAAAATAAACTCGACAGCAACTCAACAGGGGCGTGTTTTGTTCTTGAGTTGCCAATTCAAGATTGACCAGTTTTATTTTTCATATCCTGTTTGCCCCGCTCGGTTTCCACGCTGTCTTATTGCGAAGACTTTTGTGCCAGTTGCTCGCGTTTTGGTCACTTGAGAAAAGATCGAACGTTACAATCAAGTTACGTCCAGTTTTCTGAATGCTACGTATGATGGTTAGAGTTCAGATTTCTTTCACGGGGCCATTGGGCCGCCAGTTCGAATAAGTAGTCACTAACGAAGGCACGAGGGTATCATGATCATTGGTCGTTTGGCATTGTTTGCTGTTGGTTTTATGACGTTAATCAACAGCTCGAACTTAGTTTCTGCCGAAAATGAATTCAGAAGTAGGTCGGAAAAATCTGAACTGAACTTAACAACAGAAAATGTGGTCATTTTTAAAGACGGCTATTTCCTGATTGTAAAAAAAGGAACAGCAAGAACAGATGCAGACGGGAAAGTTTTCACAAATGAAGTGCCGGATTCTGCGATCCTTGGATCTTTCTGGGCGATTGCTCAACAAGGAAGAATCAGTTCTATGGTTGCAGGTTGGGAGTCTTCGGAAACGGAAGACAAGCGGGAAATCAACTGCACGACCGTGATGGAAGTTGTTACCGCCAATATCGGGGCAAGGTGTTCGTTGCGAATTCGTGGTGAGAAATCGCAAGCGGTCACGGGGGTCCTGCTCAAAGTACTGGCCAATCGAGAACTGGTTCCCGAAGAGAGGGTTCGCCATGGCAGTATTCATCAGGATGGCGAAGGTGGAGCTTTCGAATCTGAAGTTCTCGTGGATACCGCTTTGGGAACTCATTTTTTATTGCGTACGGAAACTGGCGACATGATGATCGATGCCGCTTCGGTTTCAAATCTGACAGTTGAAGAAATGAAGACGACCGTCGAGCAGAATGTGAAAAAGTTGACACGTGAGAAGAAGCTAACGTTTGATTTTGGAACGCCCAACACCGACGTCGAATTGAGCTTGATGTATTTCTGTCCCGGTATCCGCTGGCTTCCTACTTATCGATTAAATTTGACGGAGAAGCCGTTTGTGTTCAAAGGCGAGCAACAGGACCTTGGAGGCAAACGGGCATCTGCAAAAACGGCAGAGATTTTGATGCAAGGAGAGATTATTAATGATTCGGAGGATTTGATTGATGTCCCGCTCCATGTGGTCGTTGGTGTTCCCAATTTTCGATTTAAGTCGTCGCCGAGTCCGATGGTGTTAGAGGCTAGCTTGAAAAATGTACTTGTTGAAGCGGCGCCTCAAATCATGCGTAATCAATCGATCGATCAGTTCAGTAATACCATTTATTCACAGAGAACGAGTGATTTTCGCAGCGCTCGGGCGACGGGTAATTCTGACGGCTTGATTGAAGGCTTGGCTGGAGATCTAACGGCCAGTGGTGGTAACGATCTTTTTGTTTACAAGCTCAAGCCGATGTCACTTAAAAAAGGTGAGCGAGCAAGCGTCCGAATTCTGAAAGCGGAGGTCGCTTATCGAGATATCTATACGTGGGATGTGACAGTTCAGCATTCTCCTCATGAATTCGCTTCGGGCCATAATCGAAGGTCGCCGTTAGTAGTTTCCGAGAGCGAAGTTTGGCATCAAGTCGAATTAATAAATGACACGAACGTGCCATGGACGACTGGCGCGGCGATGCTGGTTGATGGTTTTCAGCCATTGGCTCAGGAGCTACTTACGTACACTTCTCCGGGGGGGATTTGTCGCCTGCCCATGACCGTCTCGGTGGATCTAAAAGCGGGGGTCGATGATCAGGAGACGGGGCGGGAACGGGACGCAGCTAAGTGGCGAAATTCGAGTTACTCACTTGTTAAAGGAAAAATCGTCGCAGAACTTGCCAATAACAAAGCGTACGAGGTTCCCGTCGAAGTTAGTCTTCGTTTTGGTGGAAGGGCCAGCGAGGTGTCTGATGATGGAGTGGCGAAACTGGAGGGGTTCAATCCTGGTGACTGGTCCAATCAGGGTGGCGATCCAATTAACAACAGTAGCACGGTCAGTTGGAAGACTTCCATCAAACCTGGCGAATGTTTTAAGCCGACCATTGATTACGAGTTTTATTTGCGTAATTAGCCGTCGTCGACGAGGTTGCGTTCCGTGGGTGTAGCGGAGTTATTTTTTTCGCTTGTTTTTCTGTCTCGTTTTCAGCCAGTTTGAGTATTCGGGTCGACTTTTCCATTTCTCAATATACGGTTGATAAATATCGACGGTATTCCAGAATCGAGGTTCGGGATTGCCGTCGGTAACTTTCCCCTCGGGATAGTCTTTTCCATCGATGCTCCGTCGGATTGAAACGCCAAAATCAGCTAGGAGGCCGAGCATTCGTTTCGCTTCAACCTCGTTCTCTTCGAATAAATTAAGTGTCTCGTGTGGATCTTGTTTGAGATTGTAAAGCTCGAATTTAGGCTTTTTGTTTTCGTTCCTGCCAAGGCGAATTAGTTTCCAGTCGTTGTCGATAACTGCCTGGTTCCCGAGGCAATCGAAAGGGATTGGTTTTTGCCGCGTGGCAATTTCTCCGTCGAATAGTTTTCTAAGACTAATCCCATCGTTCGTGCTAAGCATCGAGGAAGCGGGAAGTTTTACGATATCTGCCAGGGTCGGGAAAATATCCATCGAAACGGTTGGATAGGACGTAATTCTAGGAGCGATATGAGATGGCCATTCAATAACAGCAGGTACTCTCAATCCTCCTTCGTACAAACTGCCTTTGAAACCACGTAAACCACCGACAGTATTGGGGGTTATTTTCGGCAACCCACCATTATCGCTCGTAAACCAAAGGATAGTTTGCTCCGCTATCCCCAATTCTTTGATTGACTTGCGAAGGGTACCGATGCTTCGATCCATGGCGACAAGTTCCCCGTGTTGGTCTTGAGAATTTCGGTCAAGGTGCGCGAACGGGCGGGCGTCTTCTGGCGCGGCCATGAAAGGGCTATGGGGCGTGCCGAACCAGATGACAGTAAAAGATGGGCGTTTTAAGGAGGCTTGCTCGCGAATGAATTTCAAGGCTTCATCGACAATGATTTCCGATGAATCCCCAGTAAATTCTTCAAAATTTCCATTGCGACTGAGGATCGGATTCCGATCGAAAAAATTTGTGACCGAGAGCCATGTATCGAATCCAAAGACACCGGGATGGTGACTATCTTTGGCTGAAATGGGGACGCCCGGTCCTCGTAAACCATTGAGATGCCATTTTCCAAAGTGTCCCGTTTGGTAGCCAGCATTCGACAATGCCGTGGCTAAGGTTTTCTCTTGCAGTCTCAGAGCATAACCGTGGCTTTCGACTCCGGTTCTTTGGTTGGTCCGCCCTGTGAGGACACTAGCACGCGTGGGGGAGCAAACTGGCGCAGCGGCATAAAAACGTTCGAAGCGAAGTCCGTTGTTCGCCATTTCATCCAGATTGGGCGTTTTCAAAATGGGGTGCCCATTGTATCCAGTCTGTCCCCAGCCCTGATCGTCTGCCATCACTAGCACGATGTTTGGCAGGGTCGGATTGGGGACAGGTTCTTTAGATTGTGCGGTGCATTGACTTGTCATGAAAAAGGCCAACAATGCGAGGCAAGCAAAGGCATTTTTAGAAGCGGCATTCCTCATTAATTTTCTCTTTTTACACATAGTGGATTGGTAGTTTTAGTTCAGAGAGCAAGTGGCGAAGCAGCGCACGTACTTTATTGTATCCGAGCGTTGGGTGATTGCCTTAGCGAGTGAGATAACGATTCGAATTTCTCATTTTTTCAGAATGTTCTCATATTGAGATGCTTTTGCGCAAAGAAAGTGCAGAAAACAAGGCTTTTTTTATTTGGCTTAGAATTTGCACCCAGTTTATACCATTTATTTTTATCTTTATTTTTTGAATTGTGGAGTATGAATCATGAACAGCGTGCCTTTGGGAGGATGGGAAATCGATTCCGTTCTCATTGATGCTACGACGGTGATCAACAATGACGGGATTCGATCGCTGCGGGTTGCTGAAAGCGACTGGGTGCTCCAACCGATGGGGCAAAAATTTGAGGTCGTTGAGATGACCTCCAAAAAGGTAACCCTGCATTCGAACGGGGAAACCTATTTTGCAGATTATTTGATCGACGGTGCGCGATTGTCATTGGAGTTAACACGTCCAGACCGAGGCGAGCGAGTATCGATCGAAGCTCATGCGGTAACCGCAGATGTGATTCCGCAGGTTCGTTAGGTATTTTTTGCTTAGACCGAGCAAATTGAAACTGGCAGTAAAGACTGCCAGTTTTTTTGTGCGCTAACCGCGTTAGTGCGAATCGCCAAGTGATTTCCAACGAAGCTCTGCATCGCTCGAAGGGCTAAAGTGCCTTACGATTTCAGTTGGAACAACTTGGAATTTAGTGGTTGCTTCTAGCCATTCTATGAATTCGGATTGTCGGCCAATATTGTCGAATTCAAACCCCATCAGCGCCTGCCCCTCGGTCTGTCCGGAATCGGTGTAATTCATGTAGCACACACTTGATAGCGTGCTGGCGATTCGCATGAAATCGCGAAGTGCTCCCGGGCGATTTGCAAATTCGATTACCGCGAAAAAAGGAAATGCAATTAGGTCGATATTGAAGGGAATGACGCGGAATTCCGATCCCGGCGATCCGGTAATGTCATGATGTGGCGGGGCGTTTGGGTCAACCAAAAATTGATCGAGTAATTTGATCTCAGCGTGGGGGACTTCGATTCCAATCACCGGGTAGGCGTGAGTCTCAGAGACTTTCCCGTATTGAAAATCGATGATATTCATATTGGCAAAGAAACGATCGAGGAGTTCGATCATTGCGCCGTGTTGCTCATTGATCTCGAATGCATAGTAGCGGGTTTCGGGTCGTTTGACCTGCCCCCGTCTCGCTATTTTGGGCAGCATCATAAAGTCGACGTTTGATCCAGAGAGGACGGTCAATGGACGGTCGTTTTCTGTCAATGAATATTGAATGGCTCCGGCAACTCCGAGAGCTGCAGACGGTTCAACGATGGTTCTCTTTTTTTGCCAAAGAAACTGTATTGCTTCGCAGACCTGATCGTTGGTGACAGTGATGCACTCATCGATCAAATGTTGGCACAATTGAAATGGGATTTCGCCCGGGCAGGCGACTGCGGTTCCGTCGCAGAATCGATCCAATGTGTCGATCGTCGTTCTTTGACCGTTGGACAAAGAAACTCCCATACTATTTTGATCGACAGCCTCAACCACAATTAATTTTGCCGTTGGAAATTTCCGTTTAGCCACCGAAGCGACGCCCGAGGCCATGCCCCCTCCACCGACTTCTAGAAACACATGGGTGGGCGGCAAATCAAGATCGTTGACGATTTCAATTCCAATCGTTGCCTGACCAGCAATGACTTGTAAGTCATCGTACGGTGGAATCACCACACCTCCGGTAGATTCTGCAAAACGATGAGCTTCTTTGGCCGCTTCGTCGAATGAGTCACCGTGAAGCCGGATTTCGATGAATTCTCCACCAAAGCTTTTGACGGATTCTTGTTTGAGCACGGGGGTGGAGCGGGGCATGAAAATGGTAGCCGGCAAATTTAAACGCTTTGCAGTGACGGCAACGCCTTGAGCGTGATTTCCTGCTGATGCGGCTACCAATTTTCCTGTGAAACCAGCTTGGTGCATTGCCAGGATTTTGTTGAACGACCCTCGCCATTTATAACTATGGACGACTGAGAGGTCTTCTCGCTTAAGGGCTAGCGAAGCGCCACTTTCCAGTTCCACTGAATCCAGAGGAGTGGGCTGGTCAAGTTGGTAAACCCGTTCGAGCGCCGCTTCAGTTTCGAGTTCCAGCGAGCGCAGCAGTTCTGCCACTTGAGGATCGCTATTGAAATTCGATGGCGCTGAGTCGGTCATTGCAAAGCCTCTAGCGGATGATTTACAGCAAGGAGTCGACGAGTTGGTAATGTCATAAGACACTCGATCAGTTGTATCCAGGTGGGTTTGAGTTAGGGAGCGCGAGGTAATCCAATGTTAGGTTGAAGAAGACATCGCCCCTGTTGGTGAACGCCCAAAGGATACTATGATCATCAACCCTATGCCTGATTTTGCTTCAGCCAGGAAAATTGTTTTCTCAACGCTTGACCGGTTGCTTCAATGGGATGGGCGATGTCCTCTTCCATCATGCGTTTGAAGTTTGCGGAACCGGATGCTGCTTCTTCTTGCCATTGTTTAGCAAAGGTTCCATCTTGAATGTCTTTAAGCACGGCTTTCATGTTTGCCCGTGTCTCATCGGTGATGATTCGTTTGCCACTAACGAGATCCCCGTAGGCTGCTGTGTCGCTGATGAACTCGTGCATTCGCGCGATTCCACCCTCGTAAATTAAATCAACGATCAGTTTGACTTCGTGGAGGCATTCAAAATAGGCAACATCCGGCTGGTAGCCGGCTTCGACGAGCGTCTCCCATCCGGCGGTAATCAATTCAGTTAGGCCACCACAGAGAACTGCCTGTTCGCCAAACAAATCAGTCTCAGTTTCTTCCGGAAAGGTGGTCTGAATGATTCCAGCTCTCGCAGCACCGATTGCCCATCCGTAAGAGAGTGCGATATCCAAAGCATTACCAGTCGCATCTTGGTGAATTGCCACTAGGCCGGGAACACCGCTGCCTTCTTCGTATTGGCGGCGAACCATGCCGCCGGGCCCCTTGGGAGCGAGCATGACGACGTTGTTTTCAGGGGCGACGGTAATCGCGCCGTAATGGATGCAAAATCCATGAGAGAACAAAACGGTAGAGCCGGGTTTTAGATTGGGTGCCACAATATCGCGGTAAACTTGCGGTTGCGCCATATCGGGGCACATCATGCAAACGACATCCGCTTGTTTCGCGGCATCTTCCATACTTAGCGGTGCCCAGCCTTCGGAAACCGCTTGGTTCCAGCTTTTTCCCCCTTCGCGAAGCCCGACAACGACGTTGATCCCGCTATCTCTGAGATTCATCGCCTGTCCACGACCCTGGCTACCGTAGCCGATCATGGCCACGCAAAGGTTCTCAAGGGCTTGAGTGTTAATATCTGACTCGAAAAACATGGTGGTCATTGTGGTCTCCAGCTATTTCCAAAGATTCCGAAAGGGATGGTTGGTTAAATCAAAAAACGACTCGCAAGACGTGCGAGCCGTTCAAGTTGTCATGCGTGAAATTTGCAGCACGCTGATCATCGGGGTAAAGTTCGCTATCGCAGGAATGGACTTTCGTATAATTTGATGCTGCAATCAAACAAACGTGTTCGTTCCTTGTTGCCTCTCGCTGATTCAGCAATCGAAGCCGATTCTAAAGAGGGAGCGATGAATGTCAATTCCAAGGTTTTGCCAAAAGAAATTGCCAAATGTTTAACTTGGTTGGCAGTTTAAATTGCGTGAATGTGACTTGAGCTGATTGTGGTTGTTTCTGTTCCGTTGAAGGTGATTTGCGGTGGTCGTTATTAAATAGCGTTCGCGGCGGCGTTGGTGAGGAGCAGAAATTTAGAATCCAATTTTTTTCAGGCGATTATTTTGAAGCCATAGTTTTAAATTTTCCTTCGATATATTCGATTTTGCCCTCAGAACAGGGCTAAGATGTGTCTTGCTCGATTCCGATCGGGTTGGAGTTTTCCTAAATTTGCCCGTCAGTAAATCTTGTCGGGCCACCGTTGTAACTGATCCACAGAGCTAATGAACAAAAAACAAAATGAGCTGAGCGGAACGATTCGATTGTTGGGCGGATTGTTGGGGGAGACGATTATTGCCCAAGAAGGTCGTGAAGTGTTTGAGATGGAGGAGGAAATACGTAAATTGGCTAAGGCCTGGCGAGCGGGAGATGCCGACGCCAAACAGCGATTGGATGAGGTGATCCCTGGTTTGGTGAATGACCTCCCTCTTGCAGCGGCAAATTTAAAAGCATTCTCAACTTATTTTCAGTTAGTAAATTTGGCTGAGGAGCGAGAACGAGTCCGAATTTTGCGCGAGCGTGCTGAGACTGCGTTTGAATCCAATGTCCCCATGGATGAAACCATGGATGAAGCGTTAGGAACGCTCAAGCGGGAGGGAGTGGAAGCCTCAGAAATTCAGGAGATATTGACTCGAATGGTCGTGACGCCAGTTTTCACGGCTCATCCAACTGAATCGAAACGTCGGACGATTCGTCAAATACTCAATAAAGTATCGACCTTATTGAAACGGCTCGACTCTGCTGATCTGTTCGCTCAAGAGCGAAATGAGGCCGAAGAATTATTGCGGGATTATATCGTCCTGCTGTGGCAAAGTGACGAGACTCGTAATCGCCGTCCGACGGTAATGGATGAAGTGCGAAATAGCGGTTTGTACTTTTTTGAAAATACTCTCTTTGATCTCGTGCCGCGAATTTATGAGGAACTCGATGCCGCGTTGGTGAAACATTTTCCTGAGCAACGTTTCGATGTTCCTTCGTTCCTTTCCTATGGTTCTTGGATAGGTGGCGATCGGGACGGCAATCCGTACGTGACAACGGATGTGACGGAAGAGACGTTGCAGGAGCATGAGGCGACCGTTCTCTCTCACTACCTAAAAGAGGTTCTCTCGATGTACTCGCTTTTGAGTCCGTCAACAACGCGGGTGAATTTCAGTCACTGGTTTCTGGCTAGTCTGGAAAAAGATCGCGAATTGGTTCCCGAAGATGAGTTTGAGGTTTTGGATCGATTTGCACAGGAGCCCTATCGTCAAAAACTGATCATGATTTATCGCCGATTAGTTGCAACAAAAAAGCAAAATGAAATTACGTGGAGTCGGGTTCCAGTCGGGAAAGAAAATCCGCGAGCCTACGATTCGGTAGACCAATTCCTGAATGATCTTTATCTTATTCGCGACAGTTTATTGGCCAACCAAGGTGAGCGGTTGGTGCGTGGTCGGTTTGCTCGATTGATACGATCCGCTCAGGTTTTTGGCTTTCACATGGCATCTCTTGATTTGCGACAACATTCAAAGCGTCATCAAGAAGCTGCTGCTGAAATTTTTGCAAAAAATCAGACCGTGGACGGTTATCAGTCTCTACCGGAGGCGGAAAAAATTGCGGTTCTTAGCCGAGAGATTGAGAGTCCCCGATCATGGTCCGGTGGTCGCAAATCCGATGGTCAATTTGGATTTACTAGCCAGACGGATGATTTGCTGACGCTGTTTCGATTGATTGGGTTTGCGCAGGCGAAGATGGGAGAGCAAGCAATTCAGGCCTATATCATTAGCATGACTCAGGGAGTCAGCCATATACTTGAGGTGCTTCTATTGGCCCATGATGCAGATTTATTTGGTTGCCTTGATATTGTGCCGCTGTTCGAGACGGTTGAGGATTTGAGGGCGGCGCCCGCGATTATGCAGGCGTTATTCGATAACCCGGTTTACGCAAAACATCTGGCTGAGCGCGGCAATCAGCAACAGATCATGATTGGTTACAGTGACAGTAATAAAGATGGTGGCTATCTACGGGCGAACTGGATGCTGTTTACTGCTCAGCGACAACTAGCAGAAGTGTGCCAACGTAATGGGATCGTGCTGACGTTGTTCCATGGGCGTGGAGGTTCGATAGGACGTGGAGGTGGCCCCGCAAATCGGGCGATTCTTGCTCAGCCGCCTGAGTCGGTTCGCGGACGGATTCGAATCACTGAACAGGGAGAAGTGGTAAGTTCAAGGTATAGTGAACCGGAGATTGCCCATCGGCACCTCCAACAGTTAGTGCATGCCGTCCTCTGTTCCACAGGAACTCGTCCAGTGTTTGATAAAATTGAACGCTGGTCTGAAATCATGGATGAGTTAAGTTCGATTGCCTATCGAAAGTATCGAAGCCTCGTGGAACGAGAAGATTTTCTTGAGTACTTTCATGCCGCTTCGCCGATCGATCAGATTGGGCAATTAAATATCGGTTCACGACCGAGTCGTCGAGCCGCTACTGAAACATTAGACGATCTTAGGGCCATTCCCTGGGTGTTCGCATGGACGCAAACAAGAACCGATATCCCCAGTTGGTTTGGTGTTGGGACTGGTTTTCAAGATTGGCTTGCCGAGGGCGACTATGATTCAAAATTGGCGGAACTGAGAGAGATGAATCAGCGATGGCCTTTCTTTCGTACCCTGATGAGCAATGTCCAGTTGGGGATGGGGCGGGCCGATATGGCAATTTCAGCGCTGTACGCATCGCTCTCCGAGGAGCATGGCGAAGCTGTTTTTGAGGATATCAAGGCAGAATTTGACCTAAGTAAAAAGCTGGTTCTTGAGGTTACGGAATTGGACGAGCTCTTGCACTGCGAACCGTGGTTGCAGCACAGTATCAAAGTTAGAAATCCCTACGTCGATCCACTGAACTACATTCAGGTCGAGTTACTTAAGAAATTGCGTTCTGATCCGGAAGTTTTGGATTCGGATGCGATTCGTCATGAGATTCTTCAATCGGTGAATGGAATCGCAGCGGGACTGCAGAGCGTCGGGTGATACTGTGCATTTTTACCGGGACTGTTGCGGGCATGGTCGACGCGATGAGAATCTTTTACGTCTGACAGTTACTTGATTAGGTTCAGTTGAGACTTGATTGGGTTCAGTTAACGCTGAGGTTGATTTAGGCTGGTCGGTGATTCGTGCGGGGGTCGGATGAGAATCGTTAGTGCGCGGCAAGTTAGCAACTAGAGTTGCGGCTCTCATGCCGAAAAGCCTGCTGGTGACCTCGTTCCGGAGGAATTGGCGACAGGGGAAAGATCTAGTTGATGGAGTTAACGATTTCCAGATTTTCCTCAAACCAGAATGCCACTTCATGTGGAACCTCTTTGGGCATTTGCTTGAACTGTGCGAGGAGATCGTTGCTGAGCCCTTCTCGATAAAGGTTGAGATTTTTAATTGCCGTTCGAGTTAGGCATTCATCCATTTCTTGCCCCGCCATTAACCAATGGTATTTTTCGTTGACGCTCATCATGGCGGTTCCGACGTCAATTACGCGATCGCCGGGGACGATTTCCCGCCAGGTGAAGTCGGGAAGGTTCATTGCCTTTTTACTGGCTTCGAGGATTCTGTCTGGTGTCAAGGATTCGAGTAAATCAAAGTTTTCCAATACGAAGTAAGTCTTTTGGAATTCGCTGATCAGGTAGTCGGTGTTGGCCAACCGAAGGAGATCCTGGTCACACGAGGGGTCGATTAAGATGCGGTTCGATTCACTCCCGCCGATGCTGTAGATGGTTTCACCGGGTGAAGAGAGAATTCCTGCACCAAAATCTCGCACCTCACCTTTTTCCATAACCAGACCAAATTCAACGGTGAACCAGTAGATTCGTCCGGCATATTTGAGGAGCTCATCGGCAGTTGTTTTAATGAGTCGGATTGCCTCGACATCCCCCTGCACTGCCTCGATTTGTTGATCTCGTTCGGCGTAAATTATATTTCTGGTTTCGCCGTGATATTTCATCACATTGGCTACCGCAGAAATAGTAAACGTAGCGACGTGTCCAGCTACGTCGTGCCCGATGTCTGGTTCTTCGAGGTAGTCTGTTCCCAGTGGACGCATGAACGTTGTAACTGGAAAAAAGCGTTTGCTGTGGCAAGTAAAAAAGAGTTCGGCAGGAATGATCTCATTGACGGTTGCCAATTGCCACGCGGTTTGTTGATAGATTCTTGCGTTTAACAAGTAAAAGTCCGGGATTACACCTCCGGAAATTTCAAATAATTTTTCGCCATTCTGATATTCCTGGCAGGCGAATTTCTCTTTCGTTTTTTTCTGTTGTGCAACCAAACATGCCCAGCTGAGGTGTTCTTCAAAAGTGTAGTTTTCGTAATGCTGTTGGCATTCGTAATCACCTAGTGCGACGGACTCGGTGCCCAGATTGCCGGTTCGAAAGGGAAGACCTGCTCGGGCTGCTGCGATGTAGGGGGCACGCTTGTCGGGTGGGATCGGATAGGGGACGTCCGTTCGTGACATTTCAGCTTCTAAACGCTGGATTCGCTCTTCCAGCGAAAGCGGTCTTATCTCACTGAGCTGGATGCTGTTCTTTTTAGCAAACAATTCGTAATCAGCTTGCGTGTGTTCGGGCATCGCTCATTCTCGTATCCAGGTGATGAAACCAGGCCGTTTTTCACAGTCCTAATCAGTGTTATTTGGTTCTAAGAATCATAGCGTTGATTGACGCTATTCATAGCGAAAGCCCAATGGTTTCCAAGCTGTGGACGATTGGCGACTGATTCTCAGGTTGAGGGGATCTGAATTGCCGATTATCCAAAAAAAAACGGCAATGGGTGCGCGGGATGAGGAGACTGGCTGGCCTCCATTCAATCGCGGCTTTGAAGGTACTTGGCTGCGCCAGCGTCCATCAATTTTTGGGCAACGTTTTCGCCAAGTGAGTTTGATTGATTCAAATCACTCGCTGCTTCACATTCGATCTTGTGTTTTCCATCATGGCTGAGTACCGCGCCTTTGAGTTGGAGTTGTTCGTTATGAAACTGGGTTAACGCACCAACGGGCGAGAGACAGCCCGCGTACAGCGCTCGAAGCATTGCACGCTCAGCCATTGAGCGGTGGAAACTGATCGGGTCATTGAGACTGGCAATTTTAGAAATTGTCATCGTATCTGTTTTTCGTGTTTCCAGTCCAAGTGCCCCTTGGCCGACAGCTGGTACCAGTTCATCTGTCGGGAAGGTATAGGCAATTCTATTATCAAAACCGAGGCGATGAAGCCCGGCGGAGGCAAGGATGATTGCATCAAATTCTCCATCATCCAGTTTTTTTAATCGCGTGTCGACGTTTCCGCGAATGTCCCGAATTTTGAGGTCTGGACGTAAGTGCAGTATTTGAGCCGCACGTCGGACGCTTCCTGTGCCGATGACACCCTGTGGAGGCAGATTTTGCAAACTAGTGAAGCGGTTGCTGACCAAGGCATCGGCAACCGTTTCTCGTGGTGGTACCGCTGCAATCGTGAGCTGTGGATGATCTTCCGTAGGCAAGTCCTTTAGACTGTGGACTGCGAGATCAATCTCTTCGTTCAAGAGAGCAACCTGAAGTCGTTTTGTGAAAAGGCCTTGCCCGCCAATTTGTGCGAGTGATCCCGTTTTAATATCGCCTTCAGTTTTGATTTTTATGAGTTCAACACTGATTCCAGTTTTTTCAAGCTCGCTCTTAACCCAATTGCTCTGCCACAAGGCTAATTGGCTGCCGCGTGTGCCGAGGCGGATATCTGATTTCTTATGAGAATTATTTTGTGTCATATTTTCTAAGGATGTGCTGAAACTTGGTCGAAAGTCCGGCATGGTCAAATTAGTCGTCGGCTGCCGCTTTGTTTTCCAGTTGTGGTTTGTTTTTATCCTT
The DNA here is from genome assembly GCA_029979005.1 of Planctomycetota bacterium. Classification (GTDB taxonomy): domain Bacteria; phylum Planctomycetota; class Planctomycetia; order Pirellulales; family Pirellulaceae; genus Mariniblastus. Next base: position 17,138 of record JAPOIJ010000033.1, read on the forward strand.
CATTTGGAATTCCCCCTCAATTGCCGTCTTGGCAGATTGATGATCCGGCACAACGACGCCGCAACTCACACAATACTGGATAGCTTGGTCAATCGTAATGTCGAGATCGACGGTTTCACTTTTGGGAATTGAAATAGTGAATCCGGTGGCCGGCATGGGACTGGTTGGCATCAAAACTGAGAGCACTGGTTCACCGGCGGCGCGACGGATATCTAGCATGCTTTCTCCTGTTACGAATCCGATAGACCAAATTCCCCGTCGAGGATACTCAACTGCAACCACACGCGTGAATTGAACATCGGTTTCACTGAAGGCGAAATCCGTGACCTGTTTGACAGATGAGTAAACATTTCGAATGATCGGCAAACGGTTAATAAGAGATTCAAATTGATGCAAGAAAAAGCGACCAATTCCCGCCGCGAGTAATTTTCCGACAATGTACATGACTCCGAGGAAGATGGCCAAAAATGCAGGGATCACAAGGTGCCGTTTGAGGTATCGGAGTTGTACGTATCGTTTATAGTAGTCATGCGCAGTAGAGAGATTCGCGGTGCCCGGGTTCGCATTGACCATTTCAAAGATGTCTAATGGAAGCCATTGATTGTTGAATTGAATCAGTAAGGTTCCGTCGAGTGACGTGTAGAGCTTGCCTTTTGGGTTGGATTTAAATCTTTCCTGTACGTTTTCTAATCCGCTGGTCTCAAGTTCAATCATCGAATCTGAGCGGATGTCTTCGATTGCATACGCCAACGCTGTTTCGGAAAGTGACTCAACCGGAAGTAAAATGGCTCTTTCAATCGTGTTCCATGCCCATGCGAAGAGCATAATTGTGAGCAAGGGCGGGAGCAGGATTCCAAGGCCACGTAGCGTTGCAATTCGAAACGGATTAAATGATCGGCGAAACCAACCAGTCCTATTTGACGAGGACTTTTTATTATTCTTTTTGACAGCGGATTTTTTCCGAGTCGATTTGTTTTCTGAGTTCATTAAAAATCGGCAATCCGCGATTGGCGGTAAGCATAAGAAGATTGGCAACGGATAAAGTAACGAGTAACGGGGAATGGACACCTCGGCGGGGCGCGACGTCGCTACAGTTTAGCTGACTCGACCGCCCCTCGCGATGACACCTACATAAACTTTCTCGACTCCGGCGCGAAGTAAAATGCGGGAAATTTCGTTGACCGTCGCCCCTGAGGTCATAACATCATCAATTAGAAGAATGTTGGCGCCTTGAAGCGAGGGCTTGCGAGAAACGCGGAAAGCATTTTGAACGTTTTTTTCCCGTGAAGTACTGGCGAGCGTTCCTTGCTTTTCCGTGCTTCGTTGGCACTTGAGAATTTCTGGACTGAACTGTCGGTCGCTCTCCCGCGCGACGGTCTCGGCCAGCATTTCTGCTGCCTGAAATCCTCGCTTTAATCTTCGCCACCAGTGTGTTGGGACAGCAGTAATTAAGTCAATGCTGTCGATAAATTCAGAATTAAATAATTGGTGCGCCAGTAAGTTACCTAACTGAATTGTCAGAGGTTCGTCGTGCAGATTTTTCATCCGAATGACTAATTTCTGCAGTGGACCTTGATAGTTTCCAAGTGAAATTGCCTGCGTAAATCGAAAACTTTTTTTAAAGCAGAGCGCACATTTGCGACCCAATGGGGATTGCTGGTTCAACTCCGCCCCGCAAGTCCAGCAGGTGATGCGGTCTCGATTGACCAAATTTCGAAGGCAATGGTCGCACCAGTGGTCATTAAGCAACGATGCGATTCGCTCGTGCTTGGAATAGGAAGCCAGTTGGTCTGGCCGACCCTGGAATTTTCGAGTTTTGGATGGGACAATTTCGGATTGGCAATTGACGCATCGAGGCGGGAAACAGAGGGTCCGCAAATTCGATGCGATTTCTGGCATTGCTTTTCCCGTGTTTGCGCTGGTGGTTCGTCTTGCGAAACTGCCGCTACTGCACGTGTCCTACGATTGTCAGAGCTGAAAGAAGATAAGTCAATCATTTGCTCGATCTCTTTCAGGAGTCGTGGCTTAAGAGGCAGCGAATTTAAGCGAGGAATGTGCTTGGTTAACCTCCCATAGGTCTGGTCTGGTTCTGGAAAGTCTCGAAGAGATCCGAGCGGGTTTACGCTAGCAGTACACGGTTGGAATTGATTTGAAAGAAAGTTGCAGTCGATTGAAAGCCTTAGGCTACCTACAATCAGGCAGAGGTTTCTCCAAACAAGAAAAATAGAATCGCTGGGTAAAAAGCAGAATAATGACAATTGTCGATCGCTATTTACTTTCTGTCTTTTTAAAGACCTTTTTAATTTGCTTTGCCAGTTTCTTTGGCCTTTTCCTTGTTATCGACGGCACGGGAAATGCTGATGAAATTGCCGCAATCGCGGAAGCAGATGGGTTGCCTTCCGCGATCTTCGATCGTTACTACCCACAATGCGCTGCCCGTTTCAACGAACTCGCAGGCGTGTTTATTTTGGTGGCAGCAATTTTCTCGATTAGTTTGTTGCAGCGAAATCGAGAAGTCACGGCAATCGAGGCTGCAGGAATCAATAAGCTGAGGATTTTTAAGGTAGTTTTTGTTGCCGCCGCAATGATCATTGCGTTGACTGTATTGAGTCGTGAAGTTTTGATTCCAAGAGTAGGCGACTGTTTAACCATGGATTGGCAAGAGTGGACTGAATGGAAGACATCCTCTAAAGATTCGAGAACATTTAACGAGAAGATTGATTACAAAACAGGCGTTGTTTTTTCAGGTGCTTCGCTTTTGCTTATGCAAAATAAGATCGTGGCACCTGAGGTGAGGATTCCTAGTGAGCTAGAATCGGAATTCCAAAAAATAAAAGCCGAATTTGCTGAGTTCGAGGTTGCGGATTCGGATAGACCTGCCGGATTTCGTTTTCACAAAGTGAGTTATCCCAAACAGCTGCATGAAGTGAATTCTGTGAAAAGCAACAAGGGTGAGACAATAGTTTTTACTCCGATGGATTCCGATTGGTTGTATAACAATCAGTGTTTTCTTGCGACAGAAATAAATACGAAAAAAATGCTCTTCAGTTCCGATGCTAAGTACAAATCAACCCCGGAATTGATTGGCGAATTGAAAGCGCCAAAAAGAAGGAAGGCGAATGAATTGGCAGTCGAACTTCATTCAAGGTTTTTGAAGCCGGTAATGGATTTCACATTACTTTTGTTTGGATTGCCTTTGGTCATTCGAAAGTTAGAAAAAAATGTCGTGTCTGGCGTTCTGGGTGGATTCGGTGTGATCGTGTTATTCCTGTTACTGGAAATGACTTGTCGCTCGCTTGGTGTCAATGATGTGATCAGATCTCCTGCTCTTTCTGCCTGGTTGCCATTGATGATTCTATTTCCCGTTTCGTTGATATTCATGCGGGATCTCACGCGTTGAATTATCATTGAACTAGGATTCTGAGCAGATAAATAATTAGCTTAGAATAGCACGCAACGGACGGAGTGTTTTCGGTTTTCGGTTTAATTGACAAACAGAGGTGTTGGGAATGAGAAGATTTATCTGTGCTACTCTGATATTCACTGTTGCGGTTATTTTGGGGTGTGATGGTGACCAGCTTTCGAAGAATGAAGAAAGGCAAGCAGCTCAGAATGAAAAAGTGAAGGCCGCACTTGAAAATCAAAGCCGGCAAGCGTTGAGCAAGCCGCCTGAATTAGAGGAAAAGAACCTAGTAGAGCCGACGGGTAAGTACGGTGCAGAAAATCTTCTGGTGGCAACGGAGGTTTTGGAAACAGCGTTGAAGTCAGCCAAGTCGGAAAACAAGGCCGTTTTGGTTCATTTTACCGCGGATTGGTGAGGATGGTGTCACAAACTCGAGGAGTTCCTCGTGAAGAACAGCCCCCTGTTTGAAGACAATTACCAGATTATTGCGATCGCGACTGACAAGATGGACGGCGGACAAGAAATGTTCGATCAGATGAAAAAGGATCGTTCCGGTGGTATGCCCTGGATGGTAATTCTTGATGGCGATGGGAAAGAGCTCATAACCTCCGTCGGTCCAGAAGGCAATGTTGGCTGTCCAGTTAAACCAGATGAAGTTGATTATTTTGTGGAAATGATTAGGTCAACCTCATCTTCGGACGAGCAGCGTTTGGAGGAGATTCGTGAGGCGCTCTTGGAGCGTAAGAGCGACTAAAAGCGATAGTCAGCCAGCTCGCTGAAAGTCAAACGTTGGCATTTCGTGAGGCATTGGTGGCAGAGGTTAACCATTAAATATTGAGAAGTGGGGTCGCTTGTTTAAGTAAATCCGCAGTCGCTGCGGTACAAAAAAATGGTCTCTCTAAATCGATTTTGTGGCCTCGGAAATCAGCCACCACGGCGCCGGCTTCACGGGCGATTAGCCAGCCCGCAGCAACATCCCATTGCGAGAGACTGGTTGCCCAGTAGCCATCAGCGCGGCCGCAAGCGACATAGCAAAGATTGAGGGCAGCAGATCCGAGTCGACGAATGCTGCCTACGTTTTCCAGCATGTTCAGAAATCGTACGACTTCCGGATTGGTTCGAGTCATGCCGCGTGGAAAACCGAACACAAACAGTGACTTGCCAAGCTCCTTGCAGCCACTTGCATGAATGGAATCGCCATTCAATTTCGCCCCCTGTCCTCGCGCCGCCCAGTAACATTCGTCCAGCACTGGATCCAATACCGTGCCAACGAGTGGCGTAGTTCGATGATATAACGCGATGGAAACCGCGAAAGATCGGAGGCCATGGACATAGTTGGTCGTTCCATCAAGCGGATCGACTATCCAGCATAAATCCGAATGCGATGGTTCTTGCGGTTCATCGGTTGCCTCCTCTCCGATAAATCGATGATCGGGAAATTCAGAGTTTAAGAATTCTTGAATTACTTGCTGAGACTCGAGATCGGCCTGCGTTACTAAGTCCCGGAAACCTTTTTCCTGAGTGGTGGTTTTTCCCATCCATTTCAAAAGAACTTGGCCACCTCGCCTGGCCGCTTCTCGGCTGGCCGTTGAGTAGGTTTCGAGTTCGTCGGGGCTAATTGTCATGGGTTGTTTTCAGTGGTTTGTCTGAGGTTCGGATCGTCTGCAGAACTAATCTTCTGCAAAACTAAGTAGCGCCTAATTAGCAAGTCCGTGTACTTGCATATTTGGAAATCCTATTCGCGCAAAAAAGCGGGGGCGAAACGGTGCTCTCCCCCAGCGGTTGTAACTTGAATTCGGGGGCAGGGAAAGTAGATTGGGGCTGAGGGGACCAAGGTCATAGGGGGTGAGGAAATGTTGCGAGGATCGGAGATTTTTTTTTCTGGCCGAGTTCAGGGAGTCGGATTCCGGTATACGGCAAAGCAGTTATCTCGCCGGTATAGCGTCGCAGGAACGATTGAGAACCTTTTAGATGGCCGTGTGAAATTGGTCGTTGAAGGTGAACTATCGCAAATTGACGGGTTTCTCGAGGCTCTGCTGGAAGAAAACCGTGGTACTGTTGCGAATACGGAAAGAATCGGAAAACCCTATCGGGGTGAGTTTACGGGCTTCGAAATCATCGGTTGAATCAGCGTATTCGGAACCATTGAACCTCCCTTTGCCCTACTCTGGTATTTGCATCCACTCTCCCTTTGAAGAATCTGAACAATGTGAGCATAATATCCGTAGACACAAGGATATATCTCCCTCCTGTGTAAAAAATGCCGTAATTTCCACTTGGCTTCACTAATAAGACGACATCAGCATGACTAGCGTCCCCTTTCTTATTGCTCAAAACATTAAAGTAACGAACTGGTTGACACCCGTCTGGCTAGTTTCTTTGGGCATCACGATCGGCTTCATCTTTGTACTGCTGATGATGGCCAAGATTCTGGTTTTTCAACGGGTCAAGTTTTTTAATACGGTAAGCGAAGATTCACGGAAGTATGCCATTTTCGGTTTGCTCACAGGTGGTGTCTATTTTGGTCTCTTCACGTGGTTTTTGGCATGGAGAACCGGGAGTGTCTTTTCGTCGGAAGCGGTAATGCCGCTCTGTTTTGCGTTTCCAATCTCTATGTTCGTTGGATTTGGTGCTTGGCGGCTGATTGCCAGACGAATGATTGGTGAAACATCCGGGCTTTTCCGAGAGGGATTCCTCAGTTGGGTAAACAAGGTCTGCATTTCGATGGTCGTCTTTACCGTCCTCGGGTTCATTCTTGCTTCATACAACGGATTTGGTTTTATTAAATTCGTCGATCAGCCAAGTGAGTTGGTTGAGTCTTTGACGCGGCTGCCGTTTACCGGAAAGTTTGAAAAATCGTTCACCGTGCCTGCATCGACGACACCGGATGGTGGACTCGGTGTGGATGTTAATTTCGACGGTGCTGAATTACAAATCTTTGGAATTCAATCGAATGAACGATTGGACATGGCTGTGTTTCCAATCGATGAAGCGGCCACCACCGGGATTGTCGATATTCAGCCCGGAACGGATGAGATGATTTTGAGGCAGCGTGTTGATGGTCGGGGTCCTATTCCTCTCGACCAAATTGATAAACTCTATTTCAGGTATATGGGGAAAGCGGGAACCGAGGCGACGGTTAACATTTCATGGCTGGTAACTCCCATCTACCAAGAGGTTGGCGTTGTGCCGAGCGTCGCGGTATTTGTATTTGCGATCTACCTGTTCTACCTGACCTTCGCGACAATGTGTCCAAAGGTGTTCGCCATCGCGCACTCAACGTTTAAAACAGAAGTCAATCAACCTTTGTTTTTGCTCATCTTAGTAATTGGAGCGTTGTTCACTGTCGGCTCGATTTATGTTCCCTACAATACGTTTGGTGAAGACATCAAAATGTACAAGGATTCGGGTTTAACCCTGATTCGTGTCCTTGCGATTTTCCTCGCGATTTGGGCGGCGAGTAAGTCCGTCGCGGAAGAGATTGAGGGAAGAACTGCGTTGACAGTCCTTTCGAAACCCGTGGGGCGACGACAGTTCATTTTTGGAAAGTTTACCGGGATCTCCATGGCCATCGCTGTGATGTTTATCGTTCTCGGTTTATGGTTTGTGATTTGGACTTCCTACAAACCGATTTACGACTACCAGGAAGCGTCCAAAGGGCTATGTGAATGGCCTCAGTGTTTCCTTGAATCGGTTAGGGTGATTCCCGGTGTATTTCTTTGTTTCCTCGAAGTATTGATTTTTGTTGCGATAAGCGTTGCGATTTCAACACGTTTTGGAATACTCGCGAATTTCCTGATCTGTTTTTCGGTCTACGTGCTTGGGCATCTGACTCCACTGTTAGTCCAGTCGTCGCTTGCAGAATTTGAACCGGTTGTCGTGTTTGGAAACTTGATTGCGATTGTGTTCCCAGTCCTTAACCACTTTGATATTCAAGCGGCGATCAATACAAATTCAATAGTGCCGTACTCCTATATGGGATGGTCGATCATCTACACCTTCCTCTATGGTGCAATGGCAATGCTTCTGGCGTTGGTGCTGTTTGAAGATCGTGATCTTGCCTAAACCTTGAACCGATTCGCCGGCGTTCAGCACTGTGTGATTAACGCTTGAAGAAAGCCGGCTGCCGGCGCGTTCCTGTTCGGCTCTCTCACAGGCTTTGTTGCAATCGACTTGCCTGCGGATCACTCGTTTTTAGGCGACTTTGCGTCGTTGTTCATCTTGAACATTGAGTGGGAACGGTAGCAAGGTCGGCGGCGAGTAAGGCATCGTTTCCGATGGTCGTGCATCCGCAGAATTCTCGCTCCAGCGATGAGCGTTAATTGAATGAATCACAGATTCCGCAATTTCCACCGCTTCAGCACCCTGTTGAGCACTTACGCGCGTCGGTTGAGATGATCGGATGGCGTCCACCCAGTCCTGTTGCTCTGCCAGAATCGCGTTGGTTTGAGGGACGTCAATTTCGGACTTTGGAAGTATTTTTGAAAAGAGGTTTTCGCGAATGAACGCCTGTTGTTCGGGAGTAGTATCGAGAAGATCGTACTTTTTGTTTTGAATCCATGTAGGGACTTTTACAAAAGTGACTTTATTGGTTGCAAGGTCGGCGTTGGCGAAGCCATCAGTCCCAAATATTTGAAAACTTCGTTGTGCTTCAAAGCTGCAGCGTGAAGCGGTCAAGTTCGCCACTCCCCCGCAACTGAATTGCAAGCGGGCGTGAGCGATATCTTCGTGATGACCGAACATGGAAACGCCTGTCGCACGGGTTTCGACCAATTCTCCTTCGAACATAGAATTGATTAGATCGATATCATGGATCATCAGGTCGTGGACGACTCCGATATCAGTCGATCGAAAAGTGTATCCGCTCATCCGGGAAGCTTGAATGAACTTAGGTTGGCCGACTAAGCCAAGGGCTGATTTTATTGCGGGGTTGAATTGTTCGACGTGGCCAACCTGAACGACACACCCGTTTTCTTCAGCGGTTTTCACCAATTCGTTCGCGTCCGTTACAGAATCGGTAAGTGGTTTTTCGATAAGCGTGTGAACTTTTGCATTGAGGAGTTCCTGGGCGATCTCGAAATGCATGCGCGTTGGAGTGGCGATGACTGCTGCATCGATTTGATCGATCAGTTTTCGATAGTTGCTAACAACATTGACTCCAAATTCATCAATGATTTGTTGTTGAGCGGCGGGGCTGGGATCAGCCACTGCAACCAAATCGATTTCTGATTGGGTCTTAAGGAGGCGTGTGTGAATCCTTCCCAGATGTCCTGCTCCAATGACGGCAACTCGTAATTTTGTCACGCTGCTTTTCTCCTTAGCTCGCGTCCGCGACCATGGCGACCCGCTTGCGACTGGGCTATCGATTCCAGGAAATGGCTGATTTCAGGAATTAGGTGGCCTTTTGATCTTAGGATCTCTTCGCAATTGCTTAGCCCGACGCGTGCACGGTACATCAATCGATACGCTTCGTTGATTGCATCGACCACGGATTGGTCGAAGTTATTTCTTCGCAGCCCGACAATGTTGATACATCGGGGGCGAGCTGGACTGCCGTCGGCCAGCATGTACGGCGCGATGTCCTGGAGCACACGACTGGCTGCACCCACAAATGTGTAACAACCAATCGCACCGTAGTGAGTCACAGCGACCGAGCCTGAGAGCGTTGAATGATGATCAACATGCACGTGCCCACCGAGCATCGATCCATGTCCAATAATCACCTTGTCGCCAATCTTACAATCATGGGCGATGTGCACATTGCCCATGAAATAACAGTCGCTGCCAACGCGAGTGTAAAAGTCTTCCTTTTCACTAGCGCGATTAATGGTGACGCATTCCCGAATCACATTTCGATCACCAATGACCACCTTTGTGTCAGTACCCCGGTAGCTAAGATCTTGGGGCTCTCCTCCAAGAACAGCACCGGGAGAGACGAGGTTATCTTCGCCTAAGGTGACATCTCCAAGAATCGTCACGTTGTTGATTAATTTTGTATTTCTACCGATCTTCGCTTTCGGGCCAATAACGCAAAATGGCCCGATTTCGACGCCGGGTGCAAGAACAGCTGCCGGGTCGACGCAGGCCAAGTTTGACACCTTGGGCGCTGGTTCTTGAATGTCCACTTGTTGCGTGCCTTCGTTGGGAGAATATATATCCACTGGATTTCGTTTCAAGCTGATTTTCGGATGGTGTTAGTATGGCCTATTTGCTGTAGCAGCGCGAATACCAATTGTGAGTTCAAACGGTGACCGCTTTTTGATGCGGTAAATTTTCCAATCAGGTCAGTTCCGGAGAGTGAAAAATCGCCAATCATGTCTAGTAATTTGTGTCGGGCACATTCGTTTTCAAATCGAACCTGATTGTCGATTGGCCCATCGGGTCCGAAAACGAGGATGTCCTTGAAGCTAACTCGCTGCCCTAACCCCTTTTTTTGGAGTTCCTGGGCTTCCTCGAGAAGTACAAAGGTTCTTGCCGGAGCAATTTCCTTAGCAAAAATTTCGGGTGTGACTTGGGTTTGGTAGGTCTGAGTTCCAATAGAAGGGCATGCGTAATCGAGTTGATAAGCGAGTTCAAATTGATCTTGTTCCACTGGATCAGCTTGAATCCAGGTGTTTTCGTCGCCAACCCGGATACTGGAAGTGACGCGGATAGTTTGCCGCTCGGCTTCCAGTTCAACCAGTCCCGCCTGGCTCAAAGCATCCGTAAACGCTTTGCTCGATCCATCGTCTCCCGGCATTTCAGCTCGAGTCGCGTGGATTTCGCAATTGTCGATTTTTAGTCCAGCCAAAGCTGCGAGAACATGTTCAACCATTTCGACCGGGCACCCCTCGGCAACTAGCGTTGTTCGCCGGGGTCCATTGATTCGGTTCTGAATAACGGCTGGAATTCTTGGTTGACCTGGAAGATCGGAACGCACAAAGACAATGCCGGTATTGGCTTCTGCCGGTTGGAAGTTCAAATCGATATCCCTGCCGCTCCAGAACCCGTAACCGGACACTGAGACGCTTCGAGAGATCGTAGTTTGTTTTCTGAGAGGAGCCAATTTTTTACTTTCAGGGTAGCATGCGGGGCAGCGATTTCATTTTTCCAGTGTTGGAGTTACTTTTGAAAAGTACCACCGGGATTCTGCCCTGTTGCGATCTGATTGACCCTGGCAATAACCAAATCTGTAATGTCATTTTGCGGGATGTAGTAGATCACAGCTCCATTGACTTTTTGCATTACTGATCTTGGGTTGGAAGGATCGATCTCACCCCGATCAAATTTGAGAACGAGTTTAATTTCATTCCGTTCGCAGTATTGCTGAATCACCTCTTTTATTGCTCGATAGGTCTGGTAATGCAGTTGAGCTTCGCGCTGCATTAATCCTCGCATGGTGTCTTTTTGATCGACTTCCATCTTGGCGGCTTGTTGAGCCAGTGCAGTTTCTTCACGCTTAAAATCGGCTGTGCCCGGCGTGAAATTTTCCTCAAGCATTTTGGCGCTTTGCATTAATGATTGCTGCGCTTGCATGGATTCCGCTTTGAATCTCTCAGCCTCAGTTTTTAATGCATTAAGCTGCTGCTCAAAATTCACATGGCTCTTAAAAATCAGGGGAATGTCAACGATGGCGACTTTTTGTTGAGCCGAAACCGAAGAAAGATTTATTAAGGCAGTTACCGTGAAAATGGTAAGAAAGGTTGCGATCCGTCGCTTAGTTTTCACTTTCAGCACTCCTTGCTGTCGTGAGGGGTACTCGATTCGGTTTCGGAAATCCATTTGCCGAAGCCAGCCGGTTCGAGTTGTCAAAATGTCTCGTGTTCGGCATTGTGTCGCCGATTGGGTTTTTCGTAAAGGCGGATTTTGTTGGAAAATATCTGCCAGCACGTGATAAACGGTCAAGTTTTTAAAAATTCGTCGTAAACGTCTCTCGAAGCTCGGCGGCTAATTCTCCGTAACGGACATAAAAACCACGTGAAATCATGACTAAATAGACATTGAGCCCCAGCGAGATGAGCAGCATGACGTAAATGAAAAAGGTAGAGCCACTCGGTGAATTTCCTACTTTATTTTCGTTAGCTCCTGGCGGATTGGCTACGTTGCTCGATACGTTGTTGACGAATTTTTCCTCGGCCATACTTAATGCTGAATTAGGAGAGGGATTTCGATTTCCACTGTCGAGTGAAGGGGCAGCAGGAATGTCGTCGGAATGATTAACAAGTTGGGTTTTCGAAGGCAGGAACGTTGAGTTGCTATCGCGATTGGGCAGAGTGGCGGGCCACGAAGGCTTCGGGGTTGTGGCGAGATTGGAAGGAGCCGGAAGGCTCTTTGGCGGTTGTTGGTTTAGGGAGGCAAGGTCCTGTCGTTTTGGCAAGTTTGGAAATTTTTCTCCCTCAAGCATGTAGGCTGGTTTTGTGGGATTTGAAGTCCAATCTGGTTGACCGTTGTTTTTTACGATTGGTTGGTCATTGAAATACCCAAATTGAACTTTAGTGAAACGCCCTCGCTCTGCCTCTGGTAATTCATAGACGAGTCGGCAGGTGTTTAGCGATTGAATGTCAGATTCTCGTAGTTGAAACCGAATTACTCCGTCTTTTTGCGTGGAAACCTGACGACTTAGTTCTCGAATTAATAGATTTGGATCTTGGTTGCCGTACTTGGTAAGCACAAAACCATTGACCCGCTCAAGTCCTAGTGGTCGCTGGTTTTCATCGCGAGGATCGATGTCTGCCTCTAATTCGCCCTGCACCCTAAATTCATTAATGGTTGCATCGTCCAACGTGAAGATCACAGGTTTGCTCAGGCTCTGCGTGATGGAAGGTTCTGACGTTGGAATTTGCTCACCGGGGGCACTATGCACGGGGGAACAGAGAGTGACTGCAACGGCAATGGCGAAAACAAAGGTGGTGAATCCCTTCATGGACAACTCCAACATTCAATTAATTTCTGGGTAGCACTCTATAATAATGATTCGGTAACATGCGGGTAAATAGCGAAATTTTCGCGGATCCACCTCATGCGGTGGGGCGAGCTTGGAAATGAGCTTTAATCAGCTTCATGAATTCGTTGTTGCCTGACTAACTTAAAACAGAAATTATCAACGTGCCTAACCCAACTGATAATCCTTTGGTGAAAACGTCGGATGTGTCCCCATCTGGTCAAGATTTTGATGGAGATGAGCAAAACCGGTGGAGCAAGGCCATGCTGATTCGCTGGTTTCGTATTTTGATGATGATCTCTGTTGTGCTCGCCATTGCCTATACTGCTATCACTTCGTTTCAGCAATTGCGTGAAGAGGGAGTGGATTTTTCAGCTGTCAATTATGGATGGTGGATCGCTGCGGTCGGGGTTTACATTGGAACAATGTTTCTTTCCTGTTGTTTTTGGTTCCGCGTGTTGATGGCATTGGGGCAAAAACCAAAATTCGGTGCGGCATTGTTGGCGTTTTTTGCAAGTCAGCTTGGGAAGTACGTTCCGGGGAAAGCGATGGTTGTTGTTATCCGAACGGACATGATTCGCGGAGACGAAGTCGGCACCGCCCCGGCTGCTGCGAGCGTTTTCGTCGAGACTTTGACCTGGATCTTCGTTGGGTCAGTGATTGGCAGTTTGCTTTTGGTTTTGCAATTTGAAGGGCAGACGCTGCTCAAAACCATTGGCGTTTTACTCGCTGTCGTCGCAGGAGTATTGACTTGGCCACCTGTATTTCGGTGGATTGCGTTAAAATTGGGGGTTGTGAAGGGCCGCAAGGCGAAAAAACTATTGAATGGCCTTAATTTTCAGACAATGAGTTTTGGTTGGCTATTGATGTCGATGGGCTGGTGCTTGAACGGCTTGAGTTTGTGGATGGTTCTCAAGGGTTTACCGGAAACCGCTGTGTCGATTTCCGATTTTTCGTTGGCGATGGTTTGTGTCTCCTTGGCGACGGTGGCCGGCTTTGTTTCGCTGCTTCCGGGTGGTTTGGGCGTTCGGGAATTAGTGATGATTCCGCTGCTTGGTTCCCAATTTGGTGCGGTCACGGCGATTGTAGCGGCGATTGTGATTCGGGTGATCTGGTTAACCGCAGAACTCGCCACGTCTGGTATAATTTACGCTTACCGTCAGGCAGTGGTTAAAGTACCTTAGAGAAATTGTTCTCTGGAGCGGAAGAAGCATGCCAAAAATCTCGATCATTATTCCAGTTTTTAACGAAGAAGATTCGCTCAAAGAACTTCATCGCGAGATAAGTGAAGTCGCTGAAGCAAATCAGTATCAAGTTGAGTATGTTTTTGTTGATGACGGTTCAACCGACGGTAGTTGGAGCGTGTTGTCTGAGTTAGCGAAAATTGACTCACGTGTTCGGTGTATTCAGTTTCGAAGGAATTTTGGGAAGGCAGCGGCGTTGCGAGCCGGGGCGGAAACAGCCACAGGCACATTATTGGTGACGATGGATGCGGATCTTCAGGATGATCCGGCTGAGTTGCCGAGCATGCTGGAAAAGCTGGGTGACGATTATGATCTAATCAGTGGCTGGAAGCAGGTAAGACACGACCCGATTGGAAAAACGGTGCCGTCAAAAGTCTTCAATTGGCTGGTTGGTTTTCTAACGGGCGTAAAGCTGCACGATCACAATTGCGGATTCAAGTTGTATCGTCGGGAGATCTTTGACGAGGTTAAACTCTATGGGGAGATGCACCGATTCGTTCCCGTTTTAGCGCATGCGAAAGGGTTTCGGGTCGGCGAAATACCCGTCAATCACCGAGCACGCGAACATGGAGTCTCGAAGTATGGCTGGTCGCGTTTACCGAAAGGTTTTTTGGATTTACTGACGGTCAGTTTTTTGACTGGATTTAATCAGCGTCCGCAACATGTGATTGGAGCATTGGGCTTGTTTTCACTGGTTCTTGGGTCGGCTGGAATCGCCTATATGACGATTTACTGGATTCTTCGAGTTTCTTTTGAGGCCTTCAGCGAATGGGCGCCGGTTCATCAGCGACCGTTGCTCGTTTATTCTCTGGGGGCTTTTTTGCTTGGTACTCAATTGCTTTGTATGGGATTTCTGGCAGAGTTGATTGTTGCCCGAGGCCAAGAAAATCGAGAACCTTACTCCATTCGGAACCAACTGGGTGAGGCGGAAGATATTTAGTTGGCGAGTGTTGTTGGAATGAGACCGAGTCTGAGTTTTCTTCTTTGAATTATCTTTTTGCGGTTTTAGGCGGTAGTGAATTCAGAATGAATGCGTCCTCAAATTCAAAGAACCAGAATGAAACTTGCCCTGCCGAGTTGCCTAATTTCTGCGCGCAAAGACATTGGGCTATTTTTTGGATTTTGATTTTATGCTCATTGTCAGTTGTCGCCGGACGTGTGTTGACATTGCAGAATTATCAGGCGCGAGGCGATTCACCGTTTTTTAGCGCGAACGATCGAAGTCGATGGTGCACGATTAGATCACTCGGTGATAACGGAACGTATGAAATTGACGAAGTGATTCGTCAAGGGCAGGCGATCGACTGGGACTCCATCGATAAGGTACAGCATGCTGGCGAAGACGGACGCCTTCATTTTTATTCCAGTAAACCGACACTTCTGCCTACGCTTCTGGCTGGAGTTTATCGTAGTGTCAAAACGCTGACTGGGAGAGACCTTGAGAGCGATCCAATTTTCGTGACGCGGCTGATTTTATTACTTGTCAATGTAGGTGGATGGGCCGTTTATCTGTATTTCATGGCACTTACCATTAACTCCATTCCTGTTCGTGATTGGTCACGATATTACGTTTTGGCTTGTGCTGGTTTTGGAACCTATCTTTCGACATACGCCAACACACTCAATAACCACTTGCCCGCAGCGATTAGCGTGATGATTTCTCTGTATTGCTTGTCGGTGATTTGGCGCAAGGACAAAGCAGGCTGGCGTTATTATTTTTCGGCGGGCTTGTTTTCAGCATTCGCCGCGGCAAATGAATTACCGGCTCTCTCATTTTTTAGTTTGGCTGCGCTGTATTGTTTTATTCGCTCGCCACGCAGGATGGCGTTTGGATTTGTTCCCGGTTTTGTATTAGTGGCGTTGGGGTTTTTCGGAACTAATTTTCTTGCTCATGGTCAATACCGCCCGGCGTATGCCCACCGAGGTGATGGTGACGCGGTCGCGACTTTGGCGGGAGACTTTGATGTTGCTCTGGACAAAGGCCAATTGCCGACGAAACTGAATTACTTCAACCTTGAATCCCCCGAAGTAAGTCCGGGAACCTGGCCTAGTTCGCCCAGTGACGAAACCCGATGGGTCGTGCGCGATCTCCTTTCCTCGAAACAGTTTTCGATTGTCAGAATAGGCGAGAATGGATCGTCTGGTTTCGAATATGAAATCCGGCAGTGGGATAATTGGTACGACTATCCGGGGAGTTACTGGCTGGATGTGAATGTAGAATCTAAATCACTCGTTGATCGTGGGCAGCCTTCACAGGTTCTGTACGCATTTCATGTTCTCTTTGGACACCATGGTATATTTTCGTTGACCCCGATGTGGGTAATGAGTTTTGCCGGCATGTTTTCGCTTCTGATCGGAGCCAAGATGGCGGGGCAATTTCAAATGCGCTGGCTCGGTTTGATGACGGTGGTGCTTTCGATTGTTGTGATTGGATTTTACCTAAATCGACCGGAGATGGATCGAAATTATGGTGGTGTAACGAGTGCCTTGAGGTGGTTGTTTTGGTTGGCTCCCTTGTGGCTGGTTTGCATGTTGCCAGTGGTGGACGGCATGGCGAGAACGAGGACTGGCAAGGCGATTTGCTATTTTTTACTTGCCGTGAGTGCGGTATCGGCGTGCTATTCGGTGGCGAACCCCTGGGTTCATCCGTGGTTGTATGAAGTCTGGGGAATTACAGGGCTTCCACGCTAGGTTGCTTGGTCAGGCTGGCTGAGCGGCCACAGTGTTTCTAGATTCGGTAGTTTCATTGCCTGTCAGGCTCATTTTTACCGGGTTTGTTGCCGTGGAGCGAACGAGTTCCCCAGCATCTGGCTTGAGCTAAATCACGGTTTGAGTGTAGATTTGTGCAGACCGAATGCTTTTTTAATTTGCTCTTAATCTCGCAGCGAACCAACGCAATGAAAATTCAGTTTTACAATTCTTTGACGAACCAGCATGAAGAGTTTATTCCGTTAGAGCCTGGTAAAGTATCGATGTACAGTTGTGGACCGACGGTTTACGACTTCGCACACATTGGAAATTTTCGCTCATTTTTGTTTGGCGACTTGCTGCGACGATTTTTTGAACTCACAGGCCATGATGTGCATCACGTGATGAACATTACGGATGTCGGGCATATGGTCGAGGGCGAAGCAGATAAAATGATGGAGGCTGCTAATCGCGTCAAAGTCAATAAAAAATCCGGAAGGGTGCCCGAGGGAGCGATTGAAGATCCAGAGGATCCTTATCAAATCGCTGAGTATTACACCCAGGCGTTTTTAGAAGATGCTCGGCGTTTAGGTTACAAGGTCGCCTATGAGTATCCACATAATGTCCCTAAAGCGACGCATCATGTTGAAGGTGCCAACGGCATGATTGGCATGATCCAGAAGTTGCTTGAGCGTGGTCATGCCTACGTTGCGGATGACGGCGTTGTTTATTACAGCGTCGAGAGTTTTCCCGGGTATGGACAGTTGAGTGGTAACTCTCTTGAAAAAATTCAGAGTAATGCCGGTGGTCGCGTTTCGGCTGAAAATCAATCGCGAAAGAGGCATCCCGGAGATTTTATGCTTTGGAAGCCCGATCAAAATCACATCATGAAATGGGATTCACCTTGGGGGGTTGGTTATCCGGGTTGGCATATTGAGTGTAGCGTGATGGCGCGGTCAATCATCGGTCGAGACGTGATCGACATTCATACGGGTGGAGAGGATCTGATTTTTCCTCATCACGAATGTGAGATTGCGCAATCCTGTGGCGCGACCGGAGAAGACCGATTTGCGAATTTTTGGATTCACGCAAGGTTTCTTTTTGTTGAAAACGAGAAGATGTCAAAGTCGTTAGGTAATTTCTACACGGCACGAGATGTGTTTGATGGGAAAGTCAAAGTTACCGACGAAAATACCGGCGAGCAGACGGAGATGGGACGTAGTGTGCATCCTGCAGTTCTTCGATTTGAATTGATTAAATCACACTATCGAACCAATATGAACTTTACCGCGAAAGGGTTGATTGATTCTGCACAAACGATTGACCGGATGGTTGAGTTCCGTAAAACGTTGGAGAGTAAAATTGAGGGAGACATTGGTGAGGCTGAAGTTGATTTGTCGCACCCTGTTCTTGGTGAATTTGCAGAAGTCTTGGCCGATGATCTCAATGTATCAGGCGCTTTGGGGGTTATGCTTCCATGGATAAAGGGCAACCATTCAGATCCTCGATTGTCTCTGGCTGTATTGAAAAAAATGAACTCGGTTTTGTCGGTTGCGCCCATCAATGAAGGGATTGCCAACGCTGCGGAAGAGGTTGAATCAGAGTCCGATGCAGCTGAATTTGAGCAGGCTCAGCAATGGGCTAATGAGATGGATACTGCTCGGAAAGACAAAGATTGGTCGACTTCTGATGCGTTTCGCGACAAGATACACGCGGCAGGTTTTGAGGTTCAGCAGACTCCCGAAGGCTCGAAGATTAAAAGAAAACTAGGCGTTTAATTTCACGGCAGAAGGTGCTGGCTCGGACGAGGTTCGAGGCAAGGTAATTCACTCCAGAGCCGAGGAGTTGGCTCTACAGTCCCGGTGATCATCGCAATGATGCACTCGGCTGACAATCATTGATACGAGAACTTTTAGCATGGAAAATCGCATGACAGTACCAATGAATCAGTCGTTAGCGGTGCAGGAAAATATAGTCCTGCCGGGAGATACCAACGCGCACGACACGATGTTTGGTGGGCTTTTGATGAAACGTATTGATGAAACGGCAGCTATCTCGGCTCGACGGCACTGCCGCGGTTCAGTGGTGACGGCTTCGAATGACGGTGTCCATTTTCATCGCCCGATTCAGCGAGACGATATTGTTGTATTGGAATCATACGTATGCTCAGTCGGGCGAAGTTCGATGGAGATTTTTGTTAAAATAATGACTGAAAATGCGAGTCGAAATTCGGATCGAAACGTGGCGGCAATTTCTTTTTTGACATTTGTTGCACTCGATGACGATGGCAAGCCAAC
>JAPOIJ010000217.1 GCA_029979005.1 Planctomycetota bacterium
CTAAGCGTAATGGTATCCGTACCTACCGGATTGAAGGTGACTACCATCAGTCGGCCTGCTCAAATCGAAGCAGACCAAAGTGTGCTGACTTGGAACTTTGACAAGCTGCCGCCAAATTCGATGGAACAGATTCAATTGAAAGCAATTGCATCTCAAGAGGGACAGCAAATTTGCAACATTCTCGTAATCAGTGATGATACGGTTAAAAAAGAATTCAGGCTTGCTACTCAGGTCATTACCCGAGCGGACCTTAACGTTGGCATCAAAAATCAAACGGGGCCAATCGAAGTTGGGTCAAAAGCTGAATTCCTTGTAGAAATTGAAAACAACGGCAGCCGAGCAGCCAACGACGTGGAGGTGAACGTTGTACTACCGGGTTCGTTGGTCGTGGCAAAAGATACGCCGAATTACAACCAGTCGAATAATTCGATTACCTTCACCGATCCAACTATTGCTCCTGGGCAGAAAAAGATTTTCCGGTTTAGTGCCGTCGGTGAATCACAAGGTGATCACATTGTACGCTCCACCCTTAAAACCTCCGGCTCAGCGAAAAAGTTGATCGCAGAAAAGTCAATCTTTGTTTACGACAGCGATGAGACCCGGGTAAGCGAAGCTCTAAATCCGGTGCTTGTAAGGTAGAGCAGCAACAAGCAAAATCTGAACGGATACGGAGTCTGATTGGCGGTTTGCGTTAGGCTGACATATTTGAATCTAGAAGTGATCTGAAAACGCAGGGACTTCTTCAAGTTGCCAGTCGCTCGCAAAGTGCCAGTCAATTGATTTGGGCCAATTCATTTTCGTTACCCTTTGCCAGGAGCGTGAAATGCCAAAAATCAGTCCAAGCATTACAGATTCCGAGTGGCGGGTAATGCATGAAATCTGGGCCAGCGAGCCGGTAACCTCCGGTGAGATTGCTGTAAGAATTCAAGAGAATACCAAATGGACTACCGGTACGATCAAAACTCTATTGCATCGACTGGTGCAAAAGGGAGTGCTCCGATTCCAACGCAAGGGAAACCGGTATTTGTATCGATCCAAATACAGCGAGGCAGAGTGTATCGATCAAGCCAGTGGTCAAATGCTGCACACGGTATTCAAAGGTCGCCCGGTTCCAATGCTGGAGTATCTTGTTAAATCGGCACGGCTTAGTGGTGCAGAGGTAGAGAGGCTTAAAGAGTTATTGGCTGATCTCCAGAAAGATTTGCCATTCGCAGTTACTTCTAAAGCACAAGCCTAGTTACTTTTTGCCATGTTGCCGAGAATCCCAAACAGTGATTGAATCTCAGGTTGGCTAGAAATTTTTGATCGCTCGATGTATAAGCGGCGAACAAACCCAGGTCCTTTGATCGAAATTGTGTAACCAATTTCGTTCTCAGCTCCCTCATCAGCCCGCGTTAGCTTAGGGACAGCGTCCCAATCGGTATTTTTGACAAACCGGTTTAGTATTTCAATATCTTCCGGCTTTGCTGTCCAATCACGCGATAGGTTCCGAGCTTTTGATTCATAGTGAATTGCCCCGTCAGCAAGAATGGTTTGTAGTTGACCGTCGGAGGTGACCAGAGAAATTTCACTGAATGCCGTTGCTCTGCGCGGAGTCGCGGCCTTAGGTTTCGGTTGCGTTGGTTGGTTAATCATCCGAGTATCTTCTGACCTCGAATTGTCTGTCGGCGATGACGCAGCTGGTTGAGTGTTTAAGGGGTTAGGGGCTTCCGAGGAGGCTACCTTGCTGGACTTTTGTAGAATCTTGAGACTTTCGACTTTTACAACGTACCTCAGTCTTGCCGTCCGAGCTCCTCGTTGTCGTTCCATAGACAACTCGCCTGTGACATTAACCAACGAGTTGTTGGCGTTTTGAAGTTTTTTTCTCAACTGAGGATTACTGTTAAGATCGAGCTCCCAAATAATTCCATTCGCCGAGATGACATTGCTTGGGTTTTCGGTGCCAACTGATTTGAATTGAGTTCTTACGCGTCCGGTCATATCAACCCGAACTAATTCCTTTTGATTATTCAGTTGCTTCGCCTGGTTGTTTGGAAGGTCTGTTTTTGGTTTGGAATCTGTTGGTTGGTCTGTCGGTTTTACCGGCGATTGCCCAATTGGATTTCCCTTGATTGAGTTGATACCTGACTTATCTATGACCATGATCAGGTACCCAAACCCGGGACCGGCTTTTTCAGAGGCAGCTAATTCGTAAACCAGATTGCCTTTGGAATCTCGTTCTAATTGATTAGAAAATATTCGATTGGGTCCAGGGGTTGTTTCGACTAAGACGAGCACTTTGTCTAAATCGACCGTGTAAAGATCCTGTTCTGGTCGCCACTGCGACCAAAGGGTTTTCCACTGCTCTTGCGTAGTTATAATGCTGGACTTTGGGGCGAGCATTAACAGATTGAGATCGGCAACATTGCCACTGAATCTTCTAATGACTGGGACCCGTTCATCGGCCTCGATCGGCAAAACCCAGTTCACTAAAACAAATGCGACAAACAAGGTCCGCCATAACGAAATCCTCGTAGGTCGATTCGTTTTCCTGTAGTTTGCACAAATGCTGATCAATGGATTGCCTCTCACCCTATATTTGATTTAAACACCAGACCGACTTTACCTCGATTGTACGAGACCGAGAGGTCATTACGATACTAAACACCGTAAAAGCGATTTAGTTTCATCCTAATCCTAAAGCATTTTAGATTGCCCAACCCCTAATGTCTCTGTCATCTGACATCTTGTTTAATCTTTTTGGACACCACGGGTATCGCGGTAGCCAAAAAAAGATCATCGAGCGAGTCCTTTCCGGTGGTCACAGTCTTATTATTATGCCTACGGGAATGGGAAAGAGTCTTTGTTATCAACTGCCTGCGATTGTGTTGGCCGAGCGGAGCCGTTTAGACGGAATGCCGATGGAAACTACGCTTCCGCCGGTTAGGACTCCATTGACGCTCGTTATTTCGCCTTTGATTGCGCTAATGAAGGACCAGGTAGACGCTCTAGTTGAGAAAGGAGTTGACGCTACATTTATCAATTCTTCATTACAGCGTTCAGAGCGTGTTTTGAGATATCAACAGATCGCATTGGGTCATTTCGATTTAGTTTATGTGACGCCCGAACGGTTTAGGAAATCAGATTTTTGGGAAGTTGTCGCAAAGCGAGAAATTGTGTTGCTAGCCGTCGATGAGGCACATTGTATCAGCGAGTGGGGGCACGATTTTCGACCAGACTACACGCGTGTCGGTGAGATTCGGCATCGTCTGGGAAACCCAACAACCATTGCATTGACGGCGACTGCAACTCCCGAGGTTCAGGTAGATATCATCAAACAGCTAAATTTGGAGCCCGAAACAGTGGAGTTATTCCACGAGGGCATCGACCGACCAAATTTAGAATTGAATGTTGAACAGGTTTGGGATGATGATGCGAAATATGAAACGATTGTCAGAGTACGAAAAAATATCGAAGGATCTGGAATTGTTTATTTCACATTGATCCGCAAGCTGATGGAATTTAGTGACCGCCTGTGGGCGGACAAGATTCCGCATTTAATTTATCACGGAGATCTACCAAGATCGCGTCGAAAGTCACTTCAAGAATCTTTTATGAGCGAACCAGGGCATCTGGTGTTGGCGACTAATGCGTTTGGAATGGGTGTTGATAAAGAAGACATTAGATATGTCTTGCACGCAGATTTACCTGGGTCGTTGGAGTCCTATTATCAGGAAATTGGCAGAGCGGGACGGGATGGAAAATTTTCCCAGTGCGTACTCTTATATGACGAACGCGACCTTGCGACTCAAATGGAGTTTATGAACTGGAGCAATCCGGATGCAGGGTTTTACCAACGCGTTTACGATTTTTTAAAAAATGAAGCTGAAAAAATAAATGCCTTCGGGATTGATTGGCTGAGAGAACGGATTCACTATAAACAAAAGCACGATCGTCGCCTCGAAACTGCGTTAGCCATGATGGATCGATGGGGTGTTATCGAAGGAACTCTTCAACCTCTCAAAGTCAAAGTGATGAGTGAACTACCAGAACATCTAAAAGACCATGCAGGTCTTGCTGACAAGTTGAAAAGAGACCAGTCAAAGTTGCTTACGATGTTGCAATACGTTAAACATCAGGGTGACCGGAAGCAGTATATTCATGATTATTTTGGGATTAACTAAACACGTTAATTCAATCGATTAAGTAGCGGCTCGCTCGACGTCAAACGTATCAAGGAATTAAGTTAATGGGATTCGTGGTAACTCCGCAGCAACAACGTGAATTCGGCGAAGACGGTTATTTAATTGTGCCCGGTTTGTTAGATGAGCGAGAAACAAATCTGTTAATGACAGTCGCTAAATCAGATCGAGCTAGTTTGGCGGGAGCCTACGCCAAGAAAGATGCTTCCGGTGGGGAAAGCCGTCTGGTTGTTCATAACGAACTGGATCACTCTCCTTACGCGGCGATAGTTCGAAGCCAGCGAATTGTAAAGGCAATGCAGTCCTTATTAGATGATGAAGTCTATCACTACCACCATAAAATGATGTTGAAAGAACCATTTATTGGTGGAGCGTGGGAATGGCATCAGGACTATGGCTATTGGTACGACAATGGCTGTCTCTATCCTGACATGGCAAGTTGTTTGATCGCGGTCGATCGTGCAACGCAGGAAAATGGCTGCCTGCAAGTGGTTCGTGGATCGCACAAATTAGGTCGCCTTGAGCATGGAAAAACAGGAGGGCAGACAGGCGCTAACCTTGAGCGCGTGGCAGCAGTGCTCCAACGGCTGGAACTTGTTTATTGCGAATTGTCACCTGGCGACGCAGTTTTCTTTCACGGCAATACGCTCCATCGATCTGATCAAAACAAAAGTCAACATTCGCGTTGGTCACTAATCTGTTGTTACAACACAAAACACAATGATCCTTATGTCGAAGGCAAACATCCGGGTTATGAGCCATTAGAAATTTGGAATGATCAGGATGTGGCGAAGCATTTAGAATCTCACCTCATTGATTAGTGGTTTAGAGATTCACTGTGGTCCTACTTGGAAATAGTAATCTGATGAAACAAGGGTCCACCCATTCGAAATGAACCCCAAGCGGAGAAGAAAATGCGAGTTTGTTTGTTAGGTGCGGGACTAATCGGCATGTTCTATACGATGTCGCTGCACGGTAAACGCGGACGAGATCGTGTATCGGTGGTTTATTCAAGGACTCAAAAGTCTGCCGACCAGTTTGCAAAGCAGTGGGAGATACCCGTCGCCACTAACGACATGAAGGCAGCAATTGAACGCGACGACATAGATGTCGTGATTGTGGCGCTACCCAATCACCTTCATAAATCAGCTGTTCTTGCCGCTGCCGCGGCAGGAAAACCGGTGCTGTGTACGAAACCTCTCGGGCGAAACGCAGCCGAAGCACAAGAGATGATGGAAGCGGTTGAGGCGGCGGGTGTCTTTGCTGGATATCTCGAAGATTTGGTTTATACACCAAAAACTCTTAAAGCGTTGAAGTCCGTTCGTGGCGGCGCGATTGGCGATGTGCTGTGGGTTCGGTCGCGCGAAACGCATCCCGGTCCGCACAGCGATTGGTTTTGGAATCAGGAAATGTCAGGCGGCGGAGCGATTATCGATATGGGTTGCCATTGTATTGAAATCGCCCGTAATTTTATTGGAAAAGATATTCGACCTGTGGAAGTCGTTTGCTGGGCGGATACACAAGTTCATCCAATAGAGACAGAGGACCATGCTATTGGTATGGTTCGTTATGAAAATGGAGCGATTGGCCAATTTGAAGTCAGTTGGGCGTTCCGCGGAGGAATGGATCTCCGCGATGAAGTTGCAGGCACAGAAGGCACGATTTGGTTAAACCATTGGCTGCGAACCGGAATGGAAATGTTCTCCGCCGGAGGAGAGGCGGATTACGTGGCAGAAAAAGCCGAATCGTCTAAGGGTTGGCTTTTCCCGGTTGGGGATGAACCAAGTGCATTAGGTTATGTCGATATGTTTACCGACGTACTCGATGCGCTGGAACAGGGCAGGGAACCAGCAGAAACGTTTTACGACGGTTACGTGGTCAATGCGATCATGGATGCTGCCTATCAGTCGGTAAATTCAAAACGATGGGAACCGATCGAATTGCCGGTTTGGCGAGGTCGCGAAAAAGCCGATCACATTTCCGTACGTCGAGATTTTGATGATGAACACTATTTGGTAAAGCAAGAGCGCATGCCCGATGGTTCTACAAAAGTTATTTTGAAAAATAAAACGACCGGAGAAATTAGTCAGAAAATTATCTAGTGGCTTCGTTCGTGGTTATTCAATGTAATTCCAATAGGTCACTGACATCGTATCGACTCGCCACGTGCACTGGAAAATCATCTCCCAAGATTTCACGGTGAATCTCCCGAGCACGGGTCGGTTC
>JAPOIJ010000280.1 GCA_029979005.1 Planctomycetota bacterium
AGTTTCGCATTGTCACCAATTGCCTTGAAAATACTATCTAAGTCATCGGATACCGTACTTAGGTAACAGGAGCTCAACTGAGGGTGCAGAGTTCCCGAGTTAAACAACGTCGGCGTCGCGGAAGTAAAACGAAACGTCGAAAGAATATTATAAAACTCGATTGCCCGCGCGGTTTTGTTTTCCTCTTGGATCGCCAAGCCCATCGCAACACGCATCCAAAAATACTGGGGGGCTTCGAAACGGCGCCCATCAATATGCAACAAATAGCGATCGTAAATTGTCTGAAGACCTAAGTACGGGAATAACGCATCCCGCTCGGAATCAATTGCACTCGCCAATTGCGCTAAATCAAACGTCGCAAGTTCCGGTGAAATCCGTAGAGCATCAATTCCGGTCTGAATGAACTCTCCAAACTTCTCTTGATATAACGCCTTCAAATCACCACTGGCCGCTGACTTCCCCAACGATTCGCGATAGATAATGTTTAGTACCAAACGACCGGCAACAGTGTCGTAATCCGGATCCTTTTCAATCCGTGCGCGAGCCGCCAACACCATCGAGCGGCCGATCTCACGGGGAGTGATTCCATTGAAAAACTGCTTTTCCACTTCCTCCAGAAGCTCGCCTGAAGAGCACGTGTCGTCGAGCCCCTCACACGCGTTGTCGACTTGACCACGCAGTCGTTCAAAATCGAGGTTCTCGAGCTGTCCATCTCGATTGACCATCGTTCCGGGGAATGGCTCGGCACTGTCCATTCTCTCTTCCGCCCGCAACTGACGAATTTTGCTGTGCTCAGCCCGATAAAGAATGTATCGG
This sequence comes from Planctomycetota bacterium, assembly GCA_029979005.1. Taxonomy (GTDB): domain Bacteria; phylum Planctomycetota; class Planctomycetia; order Pirellulales; family Pirellulaceae; genus Mariniblastus. The sequence continues at coordinate 817 of JAPOIJ010000280.1, forward strand.
CGGGCAACCGAGAAATACTCCTGCTTCATCAATTGACGTTCGACAACGTCTTGAATGTGCTCGACCGTAACGCCCGCGTCGGTCAACGCCTCTTCCTGAACTTCTAATACAACCGCCTCGGTAATCGCATCAGCAACCTGCAAAAGCTTATCATCGAGTTGGCTGATTTCTGAAAATTTATGCTCTGCGCAAAACGCTTTTTGAATCGCTCTTGTAATCAGTGCGGGATCAAATGTCAGTACCCGCCCATCTCGCTTCCTGACATTCATCTCCTGAGTCGTCTTCAACATTCCATCGTACTCCCGTTAGCTATTTGTCCATGACTTGCCGAGCATTTCCCAAGCTCGAACTGTCTCTATTTGCCAAACCAACGCCGGAAGCAAATCCCAAGATGGCTTCCCACGAATTTATTCAGAACAATCCAATTGGCCCGAAACTCGCAACATTGGTTACTCTCGGAGTAACATCGTTAAAACGAATGACACGTTTGGTCATCCCACAGAAATCAATCCATCAATTTCAAAAAGTGCTCAGAGCCTCCGTCCCCAACAACTTTTTGTCTCCCCCAGCCCCTTCAAGGTAGAAGATTTTCCTCGTGGTATATGATTTCGCGAAGATCTGCTTCGTCTTCCCGATACAAACTCCATTTAAACGCCACACCAGCACTGAGCCCACAAGACTCGCCTTCGCTTTTGACTCCCCAAAACACTCAAATCATTGATTTTTTTGGCCATTTTGGGAGCCAAACCAAAAACTGGCTTTAAGTGGCGGGAACCCAATATATCGATGTTTGAGATTCTGTCAACACAAAATGTTGTGCTTTATTGTGCTTGCAGTTGTATCGATCAGGGAGAGATTAGACTTCACAAAATTCTAAATCATTAGATAAGAATTTCGTTTAGCACCGCTTTTTCCAAGGTCCTTGACAATCTATGAAAACGCTATATCTGGTGCCAGCTTAAAATTGCTAGCGTTTAAAAACTTGCATATATTTTACGCTGTTGGCACCTTCAGAATTCGCTCCGAATGGAATTCCACTGATCCAAGCAAGACGCTAGTCTTTTCCCGGTTCACCCAACCAACACGTGGATTCGAAGGGAATTTTCGCACCGCTCAATTCACGGCCTAACTCGCCCGAAAGCTTGCAAAGGCCTGACCAATCTTTCAAGATTAAACTCCGTTTGACTTTCATGAAACGAAGCAAACAACGACACCACTTTTAATACCAATGCCCAGCAGCCCAATTCAGCAAAACCTCTCATCGATTGTGCGAAACCGCCAATTTTCTAACGAAGCTCGCACCCGCGCGGTCGAGGCCGTCTACCAATATATGCGCACCAATGCACGAAGCATTAACCGAGGTAATTTTAGCAATTTATGCAGTTCGGATTTGGGGCTTCTTTTTCAAATCAATGACGAATACTTTTTTGAAGGCGAGGTCGCCAAACTTTGTGAACGTACCGCTCATCGCCCGCTTTCATTTCGACTCTCCACTCGCATGACCTCTGCTGGTGGAATGACGACGATGCAAACAACTAAGGTAAAACGAAAAACACGGGTCGATTTTGAAATTGCCATCGCAACGACGCCCCTTTTCGCTTCGTTCCGCGATGAAGAAAAAGCAGTTGTCAGTGGGATTGAGTGCAGGGATCGCTTGGAAGCACTGCAAAGAATCATGGAACACGAAATGGTTCACTTGATTGAGATGCTCTTATGGACCAACTCAAATTGCGCCGCCAACCCATTTAAAAGTATCGTGCGTCGGTTCTTTGGACACACCGAATCCAAACACCAATTGCTAACACCGAGAGACCTCGCGAAAAAGAAACTGGGGATTTCCCCGGGCGACCAGGTTCAATTTCATGCGGACGGCTTGATCGTTCAGGGGCACGTCAATCGAATTACCAAACGGGCGACGGTCCTCGTCCCTCACGCCCGCGGACAACGGTATGACGACGGCAGGAAATACAAGAAATATTACGTCCCGTTAAATCGGCTGAGGCGTGCCTCTTGAACCAATTGAGCCTCGCGGTGATTGCATAACAATCTAAATAAACAAGCTGAGCGCACAAAAAAAGCCGGGTGAATCGATGCCACCCGGCTTTTCAATTGAATTATTCTAGCCCCGACAGAGATTTAAGGAGTGACTGGAGATACAGGAGTCGCTCCGCCGTCACCAGCAAGGGCAACGATGCCAACGGTCAAACCGCCAATGGCCACCAAGCGACCAATACCGCGTCCGCCGACACCTCCAACTCCACCTCCGCCACCGCCTCCAAACAGACCTCCGCAACAGGGGGCAGGAGAGCAGCAAGAATCTGCAACCGGGCCACAGCTTCCACAGGCACCACCACAGGCGATCGACTGTCCAATATATTCGATTGAAGCATTCTCGTAGACGAATTCTTCTTCAACCACGACTTCTGGAGCAAGGTCTTGACCAGCAGCAGCGTAGACAACCAAGCTTTCACCGTAGCTAGGAGCCGACTCAGCATTCGTCGAAACGAAGCTTTCCCGCTCATGACTGGCAAAATCCACGGCCTCAAAGCCAACAACCGCAGCAGCGTCTGCCCCCGCAGCAACCAGGCCGTAAACACCGGGTTGTAGATCAGGAACCACATACTCTCCGTTTTCAGCACTCATCACACTGGCAACCGAAACGCCGTCTTTGAGGATATCAATTTGCATTTTAGCGATACCGTTGCCGCTTAAATCAAGCACTTTTCCGATCAGATTACCATCCATGACGGCAACGCGATTGACTCCTGCCTCGATCAACTCAGCACCACCGATTCCGCGCTGTTTTGCTTTAGCTTGCACTTGCTTATTAATC
>JAPOIJ010000155.1 GCA_029979005.1 Planctomycetota bacterium
AATCTTGAACTTATCGCGACCGGTAAGTGTCGGGACTTCAATTTCAGCCCCAAGCGCAGCCTGCGTATAGGAAATCGGCATTTGCAGGATTAGGTTTTCGCTATCGCGGTGGAACAGCTCGTGTTGTTTTACCGTTATGAATACATAGCAGTCGCCCGGAGGGCCTCCACTGGTGCTCGATTCGCCTTCGCCCGAGAGTCGCACACGCATTCCGTCGTCTACACCCGCGGGGATGGAAACGTCCAATTCAACGGTTTTGCTGACTTGTCCCTGACCACGACACGGTGGGCACGGGTCGACAATAATTTGGCCGGCGCCTCGGCATACCGGGCAGGTAGTTTGAACTCGGAGAATTCCGGCTGACTGTAAAACTTGTCCACGTCCGCCACATTGTTGGCAGTGCTCGGGTTTGCTGCCGGGAGCACTGCCAGAGCCATCGCAAGGCTCACAAGTTTGATTTCTTTTAAATTTCAGGGTTTTGTTGACCCCTTGCGCAGCTTCCTCCAGCGTTAGCGTAACATTCGCGCGGACATCATTCCCACGTCGCGAGCGGCCCCCTCCCCCTCCGAAGAGGTCGCCAAACATGCCACCGCCACCACCGAACATTTCTCCGAAAGCGGCAAAGATATCCTCTGCAGAACCAAATTGGCTGCCGCCGTTGACTCCTGCGTGACCATGACGGTCGTACCGCCCTCTTTTCTCCTGGTCACTAAGCACCTCGTATGCTTCCGCGGCTTCTTTGAAATTTTGACTCGCCTCTTCATCGCCCGGATTACTATCGGGGTGAAATTTGACCGCAAGTTTTCGATAGGCTTTCGCAATTTCGCGATCTGAAGCGTCACGTTCGACGCCCAGTACCTCATAGTAATCGCGTTTCGCCATTTTAATTCCTGTGGCTGCACTTGGCGAACATAGGTTCGCACCGGTCATGAAGCTAGGTTGAAGCCGATCGGTAATGCGAGAAGACCCGCAAACAAATTTTCGACCGACTCAAAGGGTTGGATGGTGTGTAAAAACGGACCACAAAATTGTGGTCCGTTGGGTTTCTCAGTTGCATTGGGTAAATAAAATCACCCATATAAAGCCAATCGTCAAACTAGGCGACAACGCCTTCGACGCGACGCTTGTTCTTGTCGTCATCGTCGAACGTTGAAACCATCGCGTCAGTCGTCAGCAACAATCCAGCGATGCTTGCCGCATTCGCTAATGCAGTCCGCACTACTTTGACTGGGTCAATTACCCCAGCCTTCAACATGTCAGTGTACTGACCGGTGAATGCATTGTAGCCGGTATTGTTAGGCTTGCCGGAAACGATGTCCGCAACCACGGAGCCGTCGATTCCACCATTGCTGGCGATTTGCCGAATAGGAGCGTCAAGTGCCCCAAGAACGATGTCGACACCGACCTTCTCGTCTCCCTTGGCACCTTTTCTCGCGTCCGCAACCGCTTCTTTACAACGCAGTAAGGCAACGCCACCACCGGGTAGAATTCCCTCTTCGATCGCTGCGCGAGTCGCGTGAAGAGCATCCTCAACACGTGCCTTCTTCTGCTTCATGTCGGCTTCGGTTTCAGCACCAACGCTTACAACAGCAACGCCGCCAGTTAGTTTGGCGAGTCGTTCTTGAAGCTTCTCTTTGTCGTAATCACTATCGGATTGTTCGATTTGACGACGAATTTGGTCAATGCGGGCTTCGACATCCTTACGGGTGCCGCCACCTTCAACGATCGTAGTGTTGCCCTTGTCAACCGTGATCTTTTTCGCGGTTCCAAGCTGCTCCATTTCAACTTTTTCAAGCTGAATTCCAAGATCTTCACTGATCAATGTGCCGCCGGTCAGCGTCGCAATGTCTCCGAGCATGGCTTTTCGTCGGTCACCGAACCCAGGCGCTTTGACTGCACAGACATTCAGTGTTCCACGAAGTTTGTTAACCACGAGCAGCGTCAACGCTTCTGCGTCCACGTCTTCTGCGATAATCATCAGAGGAGCACCGCTTTGTCCAACTTTTTCCAAAATTGGAACGAGGTCGCGAATGTTGCTGATTTTCTTTTCAAAGATCAGAACTTTTGCGTTCTCAAATTCGCAGTTCATATCGGTTGGATTGGTGATGAAGTAAGGCGAAATGTAGCCTTTGTCAAACTGCATACCGTCAACATACTCGACCGTGGTTTCCGCAGTTTTGCCTTCTTCGACAGTGATTACGCCGTCTTGGCCAACCCGGTGCAATGCTTCGGCGAGAAGGTCACCAATGACCATGTCGTTATTCGCACTGATTGCTCCAACATTAGCAACTTCAGCTTTGTTCGATACCTTCTTTGACATGCCAACGAGGTGCTCAACCGCCGCGTTCACCGCACGATCGATTCCACGACGAACGGCCGTAGGATTTGATCCAGCGACGATGTTGCGGAGCCCCTCTTTGAAGATGGCTCTGGCAAGAACAGTTGCAGTCGTCGTACCGTCACCCGCAAGATCCGAAGTTTTCTGAGCGACTTCGATCACGAGTTTGGCACCCATGTTTTCGAATCGATCTTCTAACTCAATTTCTTTCGCGACGGTGACGCCGTCTTTCGTAACTGTGGGTCCGCCGAATGATTTGTTGATGATCACGTTACGGCCAGTCGGGCCCATGGTGACGGCAACCGCATCGGCAAGGATGTCGATCCCGCGTAACATGCGAGCTCGAGCGTGATCTTCAAATAGCAGTTGTTTAGCCATTATAAATTCCTTGTTGTTTTACTTTCTAAGTCAAATCGTTGAATTCCGAGTGTTTGCTCGGGAAGTCAACGTTAGACGACTTTTGCGAGGATGTCTGATTCACGCAGGATTTTGACATCCTGGCCGTCAACTTCGATTTCGGTACCGCCGTACTTGCCGTAGATGACTTCATCACCAACGCCAACGGATAATTCGCCACGCTCACCTGATTCCAGCAATTTGCCGGGGCCAACAGCGACGACTGTACCACGCTGAGGTTTTTCCTGAGCAGCGTCGGGGAGTACGATTCCACCGGCAGTTGTTTCTTCGGCTGCCATTGGTTCAACGACGACACGGTCATCAAGAGGTCGGATAGAGATTTTTGCCATGGTAATTTCCTTTATATTTTGGTTTCAGTATGAAACTGATTGTTTGGTTATTTAAAAACTGGATGATTGACAGACTGAAAGCCGCCGCCCAAACGCTGAATCGCGTTTGGTTTGCAGCAATTGGCTCAGCATGGTTTACATCATGCCGGGCATTCCCATGCCACCCATGCCACCCATACCTGGCATGCCACCCATGCCGCCCATTCCCATGTCACCGCCCATTCCGTGATCGTGGTGGTGATCGCCACCCTCTTCTTCTTCCACAGGAATTTCAGTGATCAAAGATTCTGTAGTTAGCAACAGCGAAGCAACGCTTGCTGCGTTTTTCAAAGCAGTTTTGACGACCTTTGCCGGGTCGATCACACCTGCGGCAACCAAGTCACAGTAGTCGCCTTTGTCTGCATTGAATCCCTCGGTCTTCCCCTTCATTCCGCGAACCCGATTCACGACAACACCGCCATCGAATCCAGCGTTGTCGGAGATGCAACGCAAAGGATACTCAAGCACGTTTTGGATAATCTTGAGACCAGCCGCTTCATCGGTGCTGAGATCCTTCAGCTTCTTGAGGCCTTTCTCGGCACGAAGAAGAGCGATGCCACCACCGGGAACAATGCCGTCAGCAAGAGCAGCAGCGGTCGCAGATTTGGCATCCTCAAGAAGATCCTTTCGCTCCTTCATTTCTGTCTCGGTAACTGCTCCGACGTTGATCTGAGCAACTCCACCAGCAAGTTTCGCCAGTCTTTCTTGAAGTTTTTCTCGATCGTAATCGCTGTCAGTGTTTTCGATTTCACGGCGAATCTGTTCAACCCGATCGTTAATCGCAGCCTTATCTCCACCGCCACCAACGAAGACCGTTTCTTCGGAAGTGATTTTGACTTTCTTGACGCGGCCGAGGTCTTTGAGCTGAATACCTTCGAGGTCAATTCCAAGATCCTTGAAGATTACCTGTCCGCCGGTGAGTACGCCGAGGTCACCCATGATTGCCTTGCGTCGATCGCCGTAGCCAGGAGCCTTAACGGCACACACCTGAAGGATTCCACGCATCTTGTTTACGACCAAAGTGGCCAATGCTTCCCCTTCGACATCTTCGGCAATGATTAGCAGCGGCTTTTTCGCTTTGCTAACTTCTTCGAGAAGTGGAATCAATGCTTTGTTTGAGGAGATTTTCTCTTCAAAAATCAAAACGTATGGGTTTTCCAATTCGACCGTGACATCGTCCTGGTTGGTGACGAAGTGAGGTGAAAGATAGCCGCGATCGAATTGCATTCCTTCGACGACGTCGACATAGGTTTCCGATCCGCGTCCTTCTTCGACAGTAATGACACCGTCTTTACCGACTTTCAAAAACGCTTCGGCGAGGACATCGCCGATTGTTGGATCGTTGTTACCAGCAATGGTTGCGACTTGCTTGATTTCCTTCTTACTTTTCTCGTCAATTGGCTGCGCGAGTTTCTGGATTTCATTGCAAACAGCTTCGGTCGCTTTTGAAATGCCTCGCGATAAAGCCATTGGATCGTAACCTGAGGCAATCATCTTGAGACCTTCGCGGAAAATCGCTTCGGCCAAAATGGTTGCGGTCGTGGTTCCGTCTCCAGCGACGTCGTTTGTTTTGCTGGCAGCTTCTTTGACCAACTGAACACCGAGATTCTCATAGGGATCGTCGAGTTCAATGTCCTCGGCGACGGTAACACCGTCTTTGGTGATCTTGGGACTCCCCCAACCTTTATCCAGAATGGCGTTTCGGCCTCTTGGGCCTAAAGTGCTGCGAACCGCGCGAGCCAGTTTGGAAACACCTTCCAAAAGCGGCTTACGGGCGGCGTCATCAAAAACCATTTGTTTTGCCACCGGATTCCTCCAAATTAATTAAGTAATGTTGATTTTGCGAAGCGAAAAGGCTTCGAAATTGATTGTTTTTTAATTCTCAAACAAATATGCCAGCACAAATGGCAGGCGCACTTCGAGATTCCCACCCATAACGCAATCACTGTGCCAAAGCGGGCCGCCATCGCGGAAACATGCGAACAAATAAAGAAAACCGTCAAAAACTATCTTTAAACGGCGGGTTCAACGTTAAAAACACAGAGTTTTTGACTAAGCGGAGAAATAGCGGTTGTCACTGCTTTCCAGTCGCCAGGAAATTAGGCGAGCTGACCGCCATTTTGACAATCCAATTTTGCCCAACGGGTTCGGTTCACGGGTTTGCGAAGTGACAAAGTGGCACACGGTTCGTTGGGTATCGATTTGTTGCCGAAAATAAGTCGATTTTACGGGGATTTTATCCTGGGTTTCGAGTTTTTCAGGTTCTCGATGCCCTCGGTCTCAAATTCCAAGCAAGCAGGTGGGAAAAAACAAAAGCAGCCAGAGGCGGGGCCTGCCACTGCTGCTTTGGAGCCAAGTAAAGTTGGTATTGCCTACTTTTTCGGTTCGGTCTTGGTTTTGCCGCGGTCGGAAAGCGCCCAGGCCTCATACCAGTCTTGCCCACCGCGTTTCATTTTAAAGTCGCTAATTAACCGTTGTTGCATGTCGGGTAAGTGACCGGCTCCATAAAAAATGGCAATGTTTCGTTTACCCTTTGCAATTTCCTCTTTGAGGACCTCCATACATTTGGCATTTCGGTGGTCGATGATGGTTGACCCATCTTTACCTTGGAACATCACCATTCCCGATTCCATGTCCTTGATTTGCTTGGCAAAAGAACGGCGCATCCGAAGTTCTTTATTGTTAGAGAACATCCCCATTAGCAGTCCAATATTGCTACCACCCTGCCCTGACGATTGCATCGCCATGCTTTGGCCGATTGCTCGCAAACCGTATTTAACAACGCTTTCATCGTTGGCGGCCATGCTGGCCGAAAATTCGGCGGGTGACATGTCGGCATGGACAAAATTGTCTTTGGTGTAATCGATATGCTCGAGTTGAAATTCAAGACCGAGTGCTGTTTTCATCCCGACCTGCATTGCAGCGATGGGGTTGGTAGGGATGCCTTCTTCACGTCCACCTCCTTTAGGAATGACGGTTCCTTCGGGGGCGACTAATTCGTAAAGAAGTGATTCGTACTGCTCAAACCGCTCGTTGAGTTTTTCGAAGTACTCTTTCTCACCAATGTGAACCGCACCGATTAGGTCAACGGTGATCCGGTTTCCCTCTTCGTTTATCAGTTCGTAACGAGTAACTGAAGTTTCAAGTGCAACGTCTCTGCCGCGTGAGTCCTTGCGAATACGCATGAAGTGTTCCGAAGGATTAGGCATCGCCGTTTTTGTCTCTTCGGCATCGGGCGATTGAGCGATTAGTTGTTTTTCGCCAGAAAGACTTGTTAGCAACGCCAACGAAAGAATGCCAAACAGATATTTTGGGTTCACCATCAAAAAACCTTTGCGTTACATGAAACAAGTGCGATGAGAGAACGTCGTTGTGTCGCATGAGTGTTGCGAGAAGAAACGTTCGAGTGGGATTATAGGTCTGATTCCCAATTTGTTCAAACGCGTTTACCGTACGACAATAAAAAACGGCGGCAACTAGCGAACAACGTACTCAATTTGACAAAACGTCCAACACAAATGCTCAGGTGATTTCAACCGGACGGAAAATGTTAATATCGCTGCCCTCGGTGACGAATACAGAAGCGGGACGTCTAGCGAGCGGTTTAACAAATGCTTTTCCAAAAAGGCGTTCGACATCGCAAGTGAAATTGGCTTGAGCGGCGTTCCAGATTTGCCACTTTGGTCGGGTAACTTTGTACTCGAGGGTTTTCTTTCCCGTTCCCAAATATTGCGATGAGTGATCCAGGAAAAAGCCAACTTTTGTGTCGGCGCCTGTGTTTTTAATTTGGCTTCGCGCTTTGATTCTCAAGTTGTTCCAATGGTCGTCAACTTTCCATTGATAATTGACTTCAGGAATCGTGGCCCGATTTCCAAATCCCTTGTTATTATGCTTCATTTTCATTTTGATGTAGTCACGGTCGAAGCGGGAGTTGAGAAACCACGTCGCGGTTGGGCTAGAGACATAGTTCTTAATGAAGCAGATTCCCTTGCGATTCAAAGGATCGTCGGGATGCCTGACGTAGAAGCGAAGGCTAAGTTCGACAAACCCTCGGGAAATTGGTAATCCCATGATTCCAATTTTTCTCATCACCATGCAAGTCAAACTTACAAAGGTCTCGCCGCCGTAGAAATCTAATTCCAATCCTCTCGGAAGATAGGGATCCAAGAGCGTAGGATTAATTTGAAAATTAACCGCAACCAGTTCGTTGTAGGCTGCCGTTGTTAGTAACTTTGGCTCCACTGTTGGGGTCGGAACCACAGGGTGGGAAGTGGTAGACATAGGCGAATTTCCGCCGCGTTAAATTAATTATCGTTTACTTTTTAGTTGATCCGAAATAACTCTCCGTTTTTATATCCATCATCGCGTCGCAGGACGGGCACCGCATTTTGCTCTTTGCCATGCGGAATTTCCGCCGGTAAAACAAAGTTGTCAGTCCAATTTTACATCCAGGCAAGCGAGTTTAATTTTTTAATAAAAAGACACCGTCGATCTTCGATGGTATTGTCTCCCCCAGTCTAAGCGAAACTCATTCAGAAATAAAATAAAACCGATGAGAATCGCTTCCTGACATTTCCACTATGCGACCAATTTCTCTTAGAATCTCCAACCCCAAAATTTTTAGGGAAGAATCTCTCGCAAAGCGGATCGTATTCCTGCCTATTTTGTTGGTTTTTTGTGTTGGTTTTTAGCAGTAGGTTCTTAGTGTGAGAAAAGCCGCCGCAAAAACCGTTGGATTTGATTTTAAATCCTCCATTTCCTGTTTCACTCGTCTTTTCAAAACTTGAGAAAGCCGATTCGGGGAGCAGCCAATTGATAGGTTCGTGTTTCTGATGAATTAATCCATATGCCGTGCGCTCGGTCAGGCTCCACGATGAATTACAGAAACAGTGCTAACTGGGAGATGCGATTGCAGTTTTGGAGAACGGATTGGTGATCGAATGTGAAAATCTACGGACTTACATAGAGAGCCACGGTCGTTAAACTCAGTTTTTTGAAAACAAGTTTGGGGATGTGAATTTGATGCACACGATTCTGTTCGATATTGACGGAACTCTGCTGAGATGTGGTGGCGCTGGACTGACGGCGATTGGCCAAGTGATGGACCAACTCTTTGGGGTGAAACAGCTCGGCAAAGTGGCAGTTCACGGTCGTACAGATCAAGGGATTTTAAATGACCTGTTCGAAGACGCTTCTCTTGTCTTTGATGACCACCGCGATGAGTTCAATCCGAAGTACTGGGCAAAATTAACCCAAACTTTGGGTGAGAGTCCGAGTTATTTACTGCCCGGAGTCACCATGTTGTTGGAGCAGTTAGCTTCGCGGGACGATGTGGCGTTGGGTGTGTTGACTGGAAATGCCGAACGGGCTGCCGAGGTTAAATTGCGTCACTTTAAGCTGGATCACTTTTTTCATTTTGGCGGATTCGGCGATCTTCATTCCGATCGAAACGATGTTGCCAGACTGGCATTGGCATCGGCTCGTGATTTTCTTGGCGGGCGTTTTGACCCGTCAAGATTGTGGGTTGTTGGTGATACCGTCAACGATATCGTCTGTGCACGCGCGATCGATGCTAAGGTGGTTGCCGTGGAAACAGGCGGCGCTTCCAGGTCTGAGTTAGAAGCGGCAGAACCGGACTCAGTTTTAGAGTCTTTAGATGATCGACTTGCGTTTTATGAAACGCTTGGTCTTGTGTGATCCGAAACGCGACGCAACAGGCCACTTAATTTTTTGGTCTCGTGCTGCAATTTGAAATTAAGCGTGTTGTGGTAATTTTCGCGGGAAGGGGATTCGTTCCCGAGGCGGAAGGCGTCGCCCTGTTTCTTCCGCCCAAAGGAAGCGTTCTTCTTTTGAAGCGTAGAAACGAAGCCATGACTCTTCGTCTTCAACGATATCGAGGCATTGCCATTTCAGCATTTTCCCAGAGAGCACAACTTTTTTCTCCTGGGCTGGTAGAATATCACGGGCGATAAGGCAATAAAGTTGCCGATCCGAGAGGTGATCCGTGTGAACCAAAACGATGTTCTTTTCAAACAGTCGCCCAATGATCTGATGCAGTTGCTGATTGATCTCAATGTCGGAATACGATTGGTGGTCTGCCATGACAAGTGCCGGTTCGAACCACTGTGCGATTGGAAGAACCGGAGCTTTTTCCCAGGCAAGAAGTGATGTCAGGAATTCGTTCTCATTTCTGACAGACATTTTGTCGAGATCAACCAGATACACTGATTCATCGAGAAATGGTTCCATCTCGTCACGCAAACGCGCGTTTTGCATCAAGAGATCAATTTCGGACATTGTCATAGTTACTTTTTAAAACTAGGCCGGTTGCATTGTGGTCAGCGAACCGCATTGATAATCGTCGCGGTGTCGTTTGTTGAACGCGCGTGCTTGGAACACGGTCACGTCCTCTTGTAGTTGGAGACAATCTAGCAATCGAGGCTGTCGATTCAATCATCAACTTAACCGAATGTCAAAAAAATTACGGTAGATTTTATTTCAAAAATGCATGATCCGCATTGACCGCATTGTTTAACAATTACGACCCTTCAAACCGTACTGAGACCCCCTAGAAATGACAGCATGACATCAGAAACTGGGCGGTTGCATCGTCTGATTCCCGGCGTCTACCTCGTGACATGCTAGTTAGGAAACCGGTTTCAAGAGACGGCGATAAAAAACCTACTTAAGCACGTTTCGGCGCTAGTAGGTTGGAATGAATTAGCGTTTGGGAAGAATTAGCTTTTTGGAAAGCCCAAAGTTAATTGGGCGTCCTCTTCTTCTGCTGACGGGTTGAGTTCTTTGTAAAGCAAACTTGGTTGGATGTCCGTGTTGTTCTGGTATTTATTGCTTTGATACTCTTTGATTGCCCCGTCAATTTGGTGGTAGAAGATTTGGCAAATCGCAACGCCTGGATAGATCTTGACCGGTTGAACGGCGAACATTTCGAGTGTCCAGAAGCCTTTGAAGCCGACGTCACCGAAACCAGCGGTCACATGGACAAACAGTCCTAATCGTCCGATCGATGAACGACCCTCGATCATGGGTACGAGGTTGTGCGTTTCTGTCCGCTCAACAGTGCGACCAAGGTAGAGGCGGTTAGGTTCAAGTACTAAACCCGACTCAGGAATTACCATTCTTCTGACACGATTACTCTTACGCATGTCCAGAACGACTTCTTCGTACGTCACGACGTCCTGGTGTAGCGTAAGGTTGTAGCTATTCGGGTTAATGTTTTCGGGATTGTATGGATCAATCTCGATGTTCGTGCCAAGGTTTCGTCTAATTTCTTCGCCGGAAAGAATCATGGTTTTCGCTTTCGTGGCAGGAGATATCCATTGCGTTCCGAGTTACTGGCTAAAGCGTGCATCTCGGAAAGGTTAGCCGTCATGGCCGACTTTTTGGATTGTGTTTACCTATACAATTAATGTCAAGTATCCGCATCGGAAACATTACTTTGATTTCGCTAATCGAACCGGCAAAGTTGCATTGGCGTACTAATTTGTGAGTCCAAGACACGTTAAGGAAGTTTTCGAAGCCACTAGTTAAAACCGAAAAAATTGGACGAATCTTGATATGAAGGAGTTGGT
>JAPOIJ010000066.1 GCA_029979005.1 Planctomycetota bacterium
GAGTCGGTACCGCCGTTGTCCGATGCGGCTATTGCAGAACTGGAACGAAAAATCCGAGAGCTTGAAGAATATCGAGAACGTCTCGATGCACGCGCGGAGGGAAGATAGGCCGGTTTGAGTCAATCGTTAATAGCATGCGCAACAAAATATTAGACAATCCCGAACTAAATAGCCCGGAGCGAACTCGGTTAGAACCCGATTGCCCTCCTTCGACGGATCTTCCCGAAACGGCTAATACAATTGGATCGACTGCTGGTATTGTAATTCGCTGGACGAGTAATTTGATTGCGACCGGTTTAGTCATTGCGATCGTTACTATGTTTGGCCCGGAGCTAGTTTCCTCGATTATGCCATCGGGCAGTGCAAATTTTTCAGACCAATTGGACATCGTTGAGGATTGGCCTACGTTTCAGCATTGTAATTTAGAATTTGGCGAGGTCGGTTACCAACTGACGCGCGCTCATTTTTCGGGTGGAACTCAAGAGGTATTTGATTTGCTTGAAAAAGCCTGTCGTGAACAGCTTGAAGGAAATGTAAAACCGTTTGGAACGCTAGGAGTTCAGGAAAAGAAATTCATTGAAGCCCAGGTCGGGGCGACACCGGTTGAGATGGTTTCGGGCAAATACCGAATATTCTGCGAACGCTCTGAGCCGATGCTGGCGGGTTATCCTACGGCAGTCGGAATACGGGATGATTGCGATTCAGGTGACTCTGGACATTCGAGTTCTCGAATGGCGGTCTGGGCCATGGCCATGCCTGTAGCGGAAAATGAGTGGACGACTTTTGTTGGCACGGCTGCAAACAAGGACAACAATGATTGGCTGGATCAGATGATTCCAATTGATTCGAATAAGAATATCTCTTTATCGGACAAATCAGGCGGAGCCGTAATTGGATTTGCCGGTGGGGATTTGCGAGAGGCCGTTGAGTTTTATCAGAGGTTTGGCGAGGAACACCAAGTTGAACTTCAGAACATCCAGTCGACAGACACCAGTTGGAATGCTTCGGTTGTTATGAAAGACGAAAACAAAGTAGTGGATTTTCGAGTCCAATTATCGCATCCAAAAGGTAAATCATTGAATGGAATAATCATGAAAAAAACGAGTGACAAGGAGCCGGTCTTGGGCCGCTCTGACCTGACTTCGAGAGAAGGGATTAGATATGAATAACGCAATCGGTTTATTGATTGCCGTTTCGTTGGCGATGATTGCCGGGGTTTTAAATTGGAATTACCTCGAAACAAAATCAAAAGAGATCGAAATGGTTTCGTTTGTTGCGATTGATGAGGACGTCAGCCTCAAACCGGGTGATACGTTTTTAGAAAAGCATTTAGTTGCGCTGGACGTTCCGCAAAAGCGAGTCGGCTTTCTCAATGAATCAGCCGTCCTTTACGAGGATCGCTTCACGGTGATCGGGCTTAAAGCAGTTAGAGAATATCAAACAGGGGACGTCATCCTTCTTCAGGAATTGAAAACGCCTCCGGCCGAGCTTAATCTGAACCCGAATGAGGATGCAGTTTGGATACCCGTTGACGGCGGATCGTTTGTTTCTTCGCTAGTTTCGCCCGGTGACATGGTCTCATTCTATGTGGCTGCTCCGTCTGCGAAAACAAGTGTACCGGCAGCTGACCCTCCTGAAGCGTCGGATGATCAAGAATGGGACTTCGATGGTGGTGAAAAGGAAAAATCAAATCAACCAATGATTTTTGGTGGCTCTGAAACGATTGGCCCCTTTCGAATTATTTCGCTCGGCGGGCGTTTGGGAAGTATTCAAGTTTCTCGCGCGTCCGGTGTTTCGAGCGGTCAAGAAAACGTGATTGGCATTGCCGTCACCAAGGTTGGCGACCGATACGAACCAAATGCTGAACGTCTATTGCAGCGTGTTAATTCTGCAGGTTTTCGAAAAGCGGGTGTGCTATTGCACCCGAAGTCAAAATAGCACGCTTTGGTGCAATCCAATGAACGGAAAGAAACAACGTGAAAATTTGGTTTAACAAAATCAATGAGAGTCGTCGTTCTATCTTCGAGGTAGAGGATAAGGATGAAAACGGAGTTCCTATCGATGTGGAAGTTACGATCGGCAGGGATGAGGCCAATATGTTGGTATTAGAGAGTCCGCTGGTCTCTCGTTTTCACGCCGTGGTTCGTCGAAAAGATAATGTCTTTGAGCTTGAGAATATCGGCCTAAACGTTTGCATGATTGGCGAAACGGAGATTGGAGTTGGTGAGTCGGCGCAATTTGACAATGGAATGCCGGTTAGGATTTGGCCGTACACACTCAGCTTTGAGCTGGAGACACTTCCGCAAGTCAGTCGAGAGGAGTTTGATGGTCACGTTCGAAAGGTGATGGCCAATCTTGAGCAAAAGATACACAAGCAACTGCTTGAACGACTTGACCTTGTAGGTATGGAAAGTTCCCGCACGCCTGATCAAAAAAGCATTCTTTTGTTGGAACACAACATTGAAGATTGCTGCCGTGAAATGCAGGTTTTTTCAGAAGAAAATGAGGAATTATTAAATAGTGTTGTCGGTTTAGTTCTCAGAGATTTGCTGACCAATCAGATAATCCTGGAGGGCGGACAGGATGCGGCGAAATTGGCGCCACTTGCGTGCAATGAATTTGATGTGCCGGCCACACTGATACCTGAACGTGAAACTGAGCTGGAAAACCTATTGCGCATGCTGAAAGATAAGCTGCAGATTGACATTCCAACCGACACCAGTGAAAAAGTCAGAATTGTTGATCAAAAAGCGCAAGCAGTGTTTCCTTCATTCCAGAGATTTCTGCATGGTGAATTACGGAAATACGTGATTCTGCGGGCATTAAAAAAAGACCTGAAGGATACGGTTTTCGGATTTGGCCCTCTTCAAGATTTGTTACGCGTCCCGACCATCACAGAAATTATGGTTGTCTCAAGTGATCAAATTTATGTTGAGACGGATGGCGTGATCGAAAAATCGGGTCGGCGTTTCATCTCGGATCACGTAACCGAATCAGTGATTGAGCGAATCGTAGCACAAGTGGGGCGTCGGATTGATAAAAGCCAACCGCTGGTCGACGCTCGTCTTCCGGACGGTTCCCGAGTTAATGCCATCATTCCGCCACTTTCGGTTTCTGGTCCTTGCCTAACCATCAGACGGTTCCCCAAAGACCGGTTAACCATTGAGGAATTGATAAACAAACAGAGTTTAACCAGTTCGGCTGCAGCCTTTTTAAGAGCGGCGGTTGGGAATCGGCGCAATATTCTGGTGAGTGGCGGGACTGGTAGTGGAAAGACCACGATGTTAAATGCGATGAGCAGTTTTATCTCGTCTAAAGAACGCATCGTAACGGTAGAGGATACTGCCGAATTAAAAATGCACCAGGAACACGTAGTTACTTTGGAAACGCGGGCCGCCAATGTGGAAGGAACAGGCGCTTACACAGCTCGTGACCTGGTGAAAAATGCACTCCGAATGAGGCCAGACCGATTAATTGTGGGTGAATGCCGTGGAGGCGAAGCCCTCGACATGCTTCAGGCGATGAATACTGGTCATGATGGTTCGATGACAACAGTCCATGCCAACAGCGCAAACGAGGTCATTGAACGACTTGAATTGCTGGTGTTAATGGCGGTTGAATTGCCAATTAAAGCGATCCATCGCCAAATTGCTTCTGCCCTCGACCTGGTCGTACAGCTGACACGAATGCAGGATGGTAGAAGGATGGTAACTCAGATTGCTGAAGTTGAACGAATGGATGAAGAGACTGGTAATTTGATTGTGACTGATATCTTTAACGCTCGAGATGGAGTCATGCTCCGACCGACGGGCCATCTTCCAACCTTTGTGGATCAATTGGTCGATAAGAATCTTTTGGATTTGAGATTCCTCTATCACGAAGATCGTAAATCGCATGGGGGTGTCAACGTAATTGATGCTCAACCGCCGTTGGCAAGAAATATTGCGGGGAATCCGCCGACTGCGGAGTTATTGCCGTAGGTAGGGTTTTACTCCTGATCAACCAAGTTTCATTTCTATTCAATTACAGAAATTCATGAACATCACCGAGACACTATTTTTGAGCACGCTGATGGGCCTTGCAGCCGGCGCTGCTTCATGGAGTAGTCGTAGCTGGGTTGGGCGAGTCATTGATTTTATTGAATCTGATGTGCAAAAGAAATTGAAGGCCATGCGGATTGTGTCACCGCGGCTTCGGTTATACCTGTCCAGTTGGATTTATTTGATGGTCATTGCCTTGGCTGGACTATGGTTCGGATACGGCAATCCGATATTTGCCATCGTCGCGGTGACGATCATGGGGCCGCTTCCCTGGTATCTTCTTCGGAGAATGGCTGAGCGGCGTCGATTACAGATTGAAGATCAATTGGCGGGAAGTATGACGACGTTGGCTGGCGCGATTCGAGCCGGACTTTCGCTGGCACAAGCGCTAGAGATTTTAGCTGAACAGTCTCCGCAACCTATTCGTCTGGAATTTCAGCATATGGTTGGCCAGTATTCGATGGGCAAAACGCTTCAAGAGACTTTGCTTGAAGCGAAACAACGTTTGCAAAGTGAGAATTTTTCTATGTTCGCCGCTGCGATGCTTGCGAGTCGTGAGAGCGGCGGAAAACTGAACGAAACGGTGGAACGAATCGCAGAATCGGTGAGGGAATTCCAGCGGCTCGAGCGAAAGATCGAATCTGAGACGGCTCAAGCTCGAAAATCAGCCACCTATATGGCAATCGCGCCCCCTGTAATCTTACTGGTTTATTATTTCGTGGACCCCATTAATACGGGGCGACTGTTCGTGACCCTTCCCGGACAAATCATGCTTTCAATTGCAGTACTGCTAAATGTGTCAGCCTGGTTGTGGGCAAGATCGATTCTCTCTCCCGATATTTAATCCATCAAACAACCTTTGGCCCAACTCACTATCGATCCCTTAATTAAATTGAATAAAAACCGTGATATTGTTTTACCAATCGAACTTTGAATTACTCGGCGCCGCAGATGCAGCAGCGGTTGTGCCGACTGCCGTTACCGCGGCTTCTGTGTTCATGTTTGCGTGGTGGGTTGCGCGTTCCCTTCAAACAGGAGACCTCGAGCAGGGCAACGAGTGGCGATTTGACGTCAGTCGAATAAATGACCTTCGACGAAATGATTCTATGTATCGGTTGTTCCAACCGGTAATCAGGGTGTTGGCCCAGTTGAACCGTGGTGCGTTTCGCGACTTTTTGCCGAATATTTATCGAGAGATACAAGCAGCGGGTTTGCCACGAACATGGCTGCCAGAGGAATACCTAGCAAAATTACAATTGATTGGATTGTTGGTTTCCCCGTTCATAATCGCTGGTTGCGTTCAGTGGATGGGCGGGTTTGGAATTGTAATGGGAGTGATCTTTACGTTTGTGTTTATCATTCTTCTGCGTCGAAATCTTCGGCGCAAGGCAATGATCCGCCTTACTAATATCAAGCGGCGAATGCCCTTTATGCTTGACTTGATGACGCTGCTGATGGAAGCAGGCACTACATTTCTCCACGCGCTTGAACAGGCAGTAGGAGAGTATCGTGGGCATGCGTTATCGAATGAATTTGCAAGAGTCTTAACGGATATGAATCTTGGTAAGACCCGAAGGCAGGCATTTGAGTCGATGCGCGACAGGCTTCAGGATGATGAAATCACAAGTATTATCGGCTCGATGTTGCAAGCGGAACAATTGGGGACGCCGCTTTCAGGTGTTTTCCGGACTCAGGCAGACGTGTTGAGAATGAAGCGATCCCAGCGTGCAGAAGCGATTGCCGGTGAAGCGGCTGTCAAGATGCTGCTGCCCGGTGTGTTGGTCATGGCGGCCACGGTGATCGTGATTATCGGCCCTTTTGCACTGAATTTTCTGATCTTTGGTTTTAACATTGACTAGCTCAAGACTGAAAGAAAGTTTCTAATAGTTTGTGGTCAAACTCAAATAGACAAGAGTTATGAAAAACGAAAAATGTCCAAATTGCGGTGGGAAACTTGGCGTTCCGGAAAAGCTTAAAGGCAAACCGGTTCGATGCCCAAAATGCGATTTGGAGTTTATTCCGGATAGGGTTCGCCAGAAGTCCGAATCGAATGCCAGTAAGGACGTTCCGCATTCTGCGGCACAACCGGTACTGCGTTCTCTCCCAATGCCGACTGCGGTTGCGGATGACCAACGTGAATCTTCAGAGACGGTCACCCAGCTTGAGCGTTCCGATTCGCCTCTGATGCCACCGAAGAAACGCCGAAAATCAAAAAAGAAATCGGCATCTAATACAACGGAAGTGGCTGCAGTTGAGCCTGTCGTCGTTGCGGGGGGCGCGTCGGATAAATCGCAAAGTGGCTCATCTCAAACCGAACTGGCCAGAGCCGAAACCATCGCAGCGCCGGCGGTAGCGAAAATTATTCAGCAAGAAACGGTAGAACCCAAACTCACCAAAGACGGAAAACTGCCTACCCTGTTGCTTGCGGACGAGGAAAAACCGCGAGTTGCCGAGAAGGGCGGGCTTAAATCAAATCCAATCTTTGTCGGGTTGCTGATTTGCTTCAGTCTGTTGAGTTCGGCGGGAATGTTGTTCTTGATTGAATCCGGGCATCCTGAGGCAAAACAAGAGGTGGAAGAAGCTCGAAATGATGTGGTCAGGTTTTACCAAGTTCGAGAAGATCAGGAGTTGAAACCTTATCAGCGAGAGTTAAGGGAAGCGCAGCGCGCGTTTTCCCGAGGAGATTTTTCTGCTGAATCGAGTTACTACCAAAAGGTAATGTTGCGTTTTCACGATGAGAATCTCACAAAATATTCCGGCCTTACCGGAAGTCCGGTGGGCGATATGGAGCTTGAGAAGGATGTCGCTTTGTTGTTGAAGGACGCCAAAAAGCGGGCAAAGAGAAAGTTTTAATGCGACCCTCGTTGGGTTGCGGACACTCCCCTAAGATTTCGAAAATGATATGGCGAACGATCGATCAAAAAAACGCTACGACAAATTGGAGCTCATTGGCGAGGGTGAGTACGCAAAAGTTTATTCTGCTGAAGACACAAAACTTGGACGAAACGTTGCAGTAAAGCGAGTACGTAAACAGTTTTTGAATGATCAAGAGAAACTTGCCCGGTATTGGAAAGAAGCTCAGTTATTAGTCGATGTTGAGCATCCCAATATTCTGACCATCTACGATTTAATGAAATCGAAGGGATGTTTGGTTCTGGAGCTCATGAAGGGCAACCTGAAACAAATCTATGGCAATCGCCCAATGCCCGTGAAAGATATTCGCGAGATGTTGTTGCAGGTCGCTCGTGGGCTAGAGTGCTTGCATAAAAATCAAATTACTCACGGTGATGTCAAACCGGAGAATCTTATGCTTAGTCGGCAGGATGTCGTCAAGCTCGGAGATTTTGGCTTGGCTAGGCGAGCAAACGATGAGGAGGGAGGGCTTTTAAAAGGAACGACTAAATACATGGCACCAGAATTGGTGTCGGAGGATTTTGGAGAAGTCGGCACCGCAAGTGATCTCTATTCTTTAGGATTCTCGGCTCTGGAGTTGATGATTGGGCCAGAATTTGATTCGCTGTTCCCCGACTTAATTGCATTTGGCAGTAATAAACAAATGGCGTGGATGATGTGGCATTGTTCCGCTGATCGCAAGTTTCCAGACATTCAAACTGTACTTGAGGGCGTGCCGGATGATTTGGCCGCGGTTCTCCAAAAATTAACGGCTAAATCTCAAAGTGAGCGTTATGCCACCGCGAAAGAGCTGATTGATGATTTGACGGGTGGAACCAAGCTGATCGGGGAAGCGATTCGTGATGATGAAGCTGAAGCGAAGGAATTGGCAAAACAGAAAACCCGCAAACGTCGAGTTATGGCAGCGGTGGCATGTAGTTTAAGTGCGATCATTTGCGCGGGGATATTCTGGGCGATACAAGAGCCCCCGCCGAAGCCCATTCCAAAAGCGATTGCACCGGTTCGAGGCGTGGTGAAAAACGTTCTGCCGATTGATCAAAAATTTGTGATGGCGTTGGATCAACTGGGTAATGTGAAAGAGTACAAATTAGCTGCTGCGGACGGTGTCTTGATCAACCGCAAAAAACGTCTGCTCAGCGATCTAAAACTTGGTGACCGAATTATTGTTCACACGCGACCAAGAACCGACACGACGCCTGGATTTTTGGAAGTGTATGCGTTTCGACCGGAAACACATAGTGGTGTAGTGACAATGGTGGATGGAGAGAATGGCAAGATTCAGTTTTCTGTTAACGAAGGGTCGGACGACGGGCAAGTATTTGATCTCGCAGCTTTGGACGAGACCGTGGTAAGCCTTAACGAGGTTACTCAAGAGGATGGCGAGCCCTTGACTATTTCATCGCTTGCTGAAGGTGACAAGGTTGTTGTTGATTTATCGGACGATGAATCGGGCATGGTGGTATTAAAAGTCGTTGCGACGCGTTTGATCTCGATAGAAGGTTGGATCAGAAAGCTCGATCCACCAAACGGAACGATTACGATTGGAGTCAGTCGCGGTGAGGATGACGAAGAGCTGGTTACTTTGCCGATTGATCCAGCCTGCCGAATTACTCTCAACGGACTTGCATCGATTGATGAAAAGCTCTTGAATGTTGCCAATGTTCAGGTGGGAGATCAGGTTAAGATTGGCCACGATATAAAGATAAAAACACTGGATGCTTACCGTGATTTTGGCGACTTGGGGCGCATCTTATCCATTGACTACACCGGGAATACAATCGATGTAAAGAGTGTGGACTCGACCGAAAAACAAGAGTACAAAATCACCCCTCAAACCTCGATTAAACTTGGGGGTATTGCCGTTGAGCTGTCTGACCTGCGAGCAGGAGACTCGGTTGAATTGAGCCATGAATCACCGGATGCTTCTGCGCCGCCGTTAATCTCGCTTGACGCCACCCGAATGCCGAATCGTGATCGCTGGGTAATCTTGATTGGAAATCAGGCGTTTGATTCAGGCGCAGTCACAGAGAACAGCACCGCGGATGCGGATCTCGACTCTTTGCAAGCTGCAATGGTTGAACGATTTGCAGTACCAGAGAATCAAGTTTTTGTATTTGACAATGAAGGTTCGGTCCGATTAAAGAATGAAATACCCAACGTTCTCGCGCGTGTCAGTTCATCGGATGAAGTGTACGTTTATGTTACAACTCGTGGATACCAAGATAAGGATGGTAAACCTTACTTGGCAGCCAAAGATTTTATTCCAACGAAGATTGACGATACGGGAATAGCCTTGGAATGGTTGATCGATCAACTTGATGATTCATCTGCAAGTCGGAAAGTACTATTTCTGGACAGCGGTGCGGATGACTCGGGCAAGCCAGTGAATGGACTGTCGATGGTCGAAACGATTCAAGCCTCTAAACGCGGTGGTTATCCAAAGTCGACCTACATTTTGTCAAGCTGCGGCGAGGGTGAAGAGGGATTGGTTTCGAATGACAACGCGAACAGAAGTCTGTTTGGTTTGTCGCTTGCGGATGCTTTTGCGGGCGAAGCAGATCAGCAGCGAGACAATGAGGTTGAAACAACTGAATTGACCACGTATGTCATTGAATCAGTTGAAAAAATGGCGAAGGCAAGTGGTCGGTCACAACGACCTAAGTTGATACTCCCTGACGATACGCCACCAAGACTATCCGATGCTGCACGGCAGGCAACAATTGATCTCCTGTCGAAACTCGGCAAAAAAGGTTTCAAGGAACCGGAAATTCGCGCGGAGGCCAGTCAGGCAGAAAGACTCGCCGGTGGACAGCCCGATCCAATGTTGGCCGCGGGAATTTTGTTGATCCGGGTGGGCAAGATTAATGAGTCGCTTGAGATCTTAGAGAGCATTCGCCTTTCACACTCTGATTTTCTAGTTGCGCATCAGGCTGTTATTTGGATTCATTTTTATAAAAAACACTACAAGATCGGCACAGCTAAAATTTCAGAGTTGTTGTCTAAAATTCCTAAGCCCGAAAAGGCTGGCGAAACTTACAGCAACGAGGACCTCGCCCTCTTCGAATGGTGTGGGCGACTAAGAGAACTAGCTGAACTTGGCGTTTGGGTGCAGGCTCCACGTGTTCCAGATAGACAGGACTTGACGAATTGTGATCGCTTGGCTGCGGGGCATGGATCGGTTGCCAATGAAAGATATGTAGCCGGAAGAGCAGCGGTTAGAGAGAGGGTTGAGCAATTTCAATCAGAACTGGCCGCGGATCCTGATTCCAAAGCAAAATTGGAACGAGAACGGATTGATTTTTACGTTGAAAAAATAGCGAGCCCCAATACCGTTAGTCTCATTCGTCGTGGGCTTGATAAATAAAATACGCCGTCAAAATCTTTTTCATATAGCTCTATCGCGTTGGTACGCATTTGATTTAAGTCGTCGTGGTTGACCGAAATTGCGTATCTTGACATTTCGTCGTTGGCTAAAAATTGAAGCCTGGTTTTCGTTTCAGTTATGCGGGGCAGGGGAGTGCGGGCGCTCGAGGTTAAGTTTTTATGAGGGGACGACGCTAGCTAGATCACAGTGTGACAAAAATACGCGTTTAACTAAAGAAAAATGCAATTCGCACCTTCCGCAGGCTATTTTTTCTGACCAAGTTGCGGAATAGCTACGAAAACTGGCTCCCCCCGTTTTTCCAATTCAATTGGTTTTGGTATTCTAAAGGCCTGAGTGAAACGACCCATTCGTAGGCTGGGTTAAATCAGATTTTACAAACACCAAAGGTGGACGAGAGTCCCCGATTGATAAAACTAAATATGGGCAATAGACAAGTTGCAGTAACCGGGTTTGGCATTAACAGCGCTTTGGGCAATGGTATCGATGTCAATACAGAGGCTTTAAAGGCTGGTAAATCCGGAATCATCTCCACCAGGCCCCACTGGGTTGAACACAAATTCAAATCTCAGGTCGCGGGCAACATCTCGACCGAGGGTCTCGAGGCTTTATTTGACAGGAAGGTTTGTCGGTTTCTAGGCGAACCGGCCTTGCTGGCTGCTGCGGCAATGAAGGATGCAATTGCACACGCCGGATTGACTGATGAGCAAGTTCAATCACCTGATACAGGAATCATCGTAGGAACTGGTGCGGGCGCGAGTATAACCGACGTTTACTTCATGTGTCAGCGTCTTGATAAGCGTGGAGCTGCCAAGGTAGGTGCCTATCATGTCCCTCTGATTATGGGTTCTTCATTATCTGCGAATCTCGGAAGTATTTTTCAGATTCACGGTCACTCGTACACGATTACTTCCGCGTGTGCCACCTCGGCTCATGCAATCATGCTGGGGCTAGACACCATTCGTTCGGGACGACAGAAGTGCGTTTTCGTTGGGGGATCTGAAGACGTCAACATTTATGCGGCGGGATCATTTGATGGAATGAATGCGCTTTCATCGGCGTTTAATGATGATCCGACGCGAGCATCTCGTCCTCTTGATAAAGCCCGTGATGGTTTTGTTTTTTCGGGAGGCGCTGGGATTCTTGTGCTCGAAGAATTGGAGTCTGCGAAAGCCAGAGGCGCAACGATTTATGCGGTCGTCGCCGGCGCCGCGGCTTCATGCGACGGTGACCAGATGGTCGTCCCTAATGGTGTTGGCGCACAGCAGGCGATGACAGAGGCGTTAAAAGATTCCGGTCTTCAAGCTAGTGACATTGATTACCTGAACCTGCATGGCACTTCGACGCCCGTGGGCGATACATCGGAGCTTCGTGGCGTTATGAATGTTTTCGGTGAAGATGTACCGCCATTCTCGTCTACGAAATCGATGACCGGTCACGCCCTTGGTGCGGCGGGTTCGCAAGAGGCAATTTTCACGATTCTAATGATGCAGCATGGGTTTATTGCGCCTAACATTAATCTAGAAGATCCAGACGAAATGGTTGGAGATCTGCCCGTGGTTAAGACCACCCAAGAGGCGGAGATTAAGTATGCGATCAGCAATTCATTTGGCTTTGGCGGTACGAATTGCAGTCTTATATTTGCAAAAGAACCCATGTAAACCCGCTGATCGCCTTTGATAAATCGGGTTAGTTTTTCGACTGCGACCGGACGAAATTAGCCTGCTTCGGCGCTTACTTCAGCCGTTTCACTTTAATCAATTTCCCTCAATATTGGGTAGGGATAGTCGGCTTATTCGTGAAAACCGATTCTGTCATCCGAATGCGGTTGCAAGTTTCGCACTAAATTACCGAAACTACGGGTAGTTACGTCAATGACTTGTTCGTTGCCCTTGGAAAATATGCAGAAGTCGCCTACTTAAGCTTTAATGGGCGGTAAACTATCGGGTAGATTATTTTCATGGTCGCTGTGCGGTAAACCTATGGAATCGCGTTCGGAAGACGAAATACAAGATCTGCTTAATCGCTATCGCGAGGAGATCGATTATGACGACGCATTCTGCCTTGAAAGATTCGTAAATTCAATCGAGACGCCCGATTTTAAGCTAATTGCTCGAGTCGTTGCTTTAGATATTCAACTGCGTCGCGGACCGGTGTCAGATTCCTCGCCGGATAATATTCGGGACTTTGGAGATGAGTTTTCAAGTCTCGTAGAGCGTGTTCTGCGGAGTCAGGCCGATTCCACCAAGAAATCGTCTGGCAATCTTACTGCTGAAATGCAACTTGACGTCACAAGGTTTGATGCGTCAGAGAGTCTTTCTTTCGACAGCTCGAGTGGCGAATTGGCGTCAACCACTACGCCGATGCGTTCACCTGACATGGTTATTGATCACTATCGGTTGATCAGGGCAATTGGTACCGGCGGCATGGGCACTGTCTGGCTGGCTCAGCAAGAACAACCGGTCAGACGACGGGTCGCGCTTAAAGTCACCAACAACCGGTTTAATTCAAAAAAAACTAACGCAAGATTCGAGGCGGAACGACAAGCGATAGCTTTGATGGATCATCAGAATATCGCCAAAATCTTGGACGCGGGCACCACGGTCGATGGTCATCCTTATTTTGTCATGGAACTGGTAGATGGAGTCCCATTAAATGAATACTGTGACAGTCGAAAACTCGATTTGAGAAAGCGACTGGAATTGATGATCCCAGTTTGCAATGCGATTCAGCATGCACATCAAAAGGGGATTATCCACCGGGATCTAAAACATTCCAATGTTTTGGTAACTGAATACGATGGCGTGCCCGTTCCAAAGATAATCGATTTTGGATTAGCAAAATCCCAAGTTAACGAATTGACGCTTACTGATAAGACGTTATTTACGGAAATAGGAAAGGTTGTTGGGACGATTCAGTACATGAGTCCCGAGCAAGCGGAGACTTCAAATGTCGATGTCGATACGCGGAGCGATATTTATTCGTTAGGCGTGATGATTTACAAACTCTTGGTGGGTGTGACTCCGCTTGACGATGGTGATCTTGAGAAAATGCCATTGTTGGATGCATTGAAGATCATTCGTGAGAATAACCCGCCTAAGCCAAGCGTGAAAGTCCGAACGGTGTCGGAATTTGATTCAGAAGCATTGTCAAATCGAAACGCTCGCGTCGATGAACTGGTGAGTGAGCTTCAGGGGGATCTCGACTGTATCGTCATGAAAGCATTGGAGTCGGACCGAAAACTCCGTTACCAGACGGCCAATGCGTTAGCGTTAGAGATTAATAGGTTTTTGAGCCATGAAAAGATCCTGGCCCGCCCGCATTCCACCATTTATTCACTTCGCAAATTCGTAACGCGAAACCGCGGTTTCGTTGCATCCATTTCTTCTGTCGCAGTGTTGTTGATTGTTGGAATAGTCGCCACCACCATGGCCTATTTCTGGGCTTTGGAAGAAAGTAAAATCGCGCGCTCAGCCGCAGAGAAAATCGAAAAAGATCGAATAAGGCTGAAAGAGGTAAATGAACATTTAGATGAAGTGCATCAAACGCTTCGAAGTCGATTACTTTCCGTTCAACTAAATCTTGCGTGGAACCATTGGCAAATGGGTGCTGCGACCGATGCTATTGGAATTCTCAATCAATTGAGCCAGGACGGCGTAGGCGGTTGGGAAGTCGATTATCTATGGTCGGAATTCAATTCGAGTCAAAAGACACTCTACGGTCATGCTGGAGCTATTGTGACCTCGACCGTGAGTAAAGATGGCAAATACCTAGCGACTTCCGGGCGCGATAATTGTGTGTATCTGTGGGAATTGGAAGGGCGTGAAAATATATCTCAATTTCGTACTACTGGCACCCCGGGTTGTCTTAGTTTTTCTGATGATGGCCAAAGACTGGCGTGCGGTGACTTTGATAATAAGATTTACATTTGGGACTTGGCAACCAAAACTCAAGAGAAAGTTTGCGGCCCCTTTGAAAGTGACATAGCAGATCTTGAGTTTTGCCCTGATTCGAACTTGTTGCTGTTTGGCATGAACGTAAAAGACACCTTCAAGGATCGGGGGCGTGTTTTTACCTTTAAGAATTTCTCCGACCAGGGTCTGCCATATCAGTTTCTCTCGCTTGAAAATTATGAATTGGTAGATCCCCTTCCAGTCTTGGCATCTGATAAGGCGTTACTGAGTTTCAGTGACGATGGAGACCGGTTGGCAACCTGCGGAAGAGACGGAAGAATTTATATTTGGAAGAGAGAAAACGGAAAATACAAGGTTGATACAACACACGATCATTCGGATGCCGAATTAACCGCAATGAGTTTATCACCCTCCGGCAATTTGATGAGTTGTGGGTATTCCGATCACTCTGTACTGGTCTGGGAACTGGCGAATGACAAATTGATCAAATCATTTTCGGGTCATGAGGGTTCGGTGCTTAGCGTATATTTTTCTGACAACGAAAAATGTGTTTTGTCGGGTTCAGATGATGACACGGCAATTCTTTGGTATCTCGACGGAAATCGCAACCGGCAATTTCAGGGACATTTAAATCCTGTCACTAATGCAATTTTTCTTCCTGATCGCTGTGAAATTGTCACCACATCCCTGGATCACACGGCTAAGATCTGGTCTCTAGACCAAAACTCTAATACGCTTTCCATTGATGCGCATTCCTATTCAGATTCTCCGCTCAATTCCCACGTCATCTGGGCAGCTGATTTTTCACCGGACGGGAAACGCCTCGTCAGTGTGAGTGAAGATGGAACGATCGCGGTGACTGATTGCCTGACCGGTGGCGTGATTAAAACCATGGGTGACAATTTCGATGTGGCAGCGACGGGCGCCGCTTATTCGCCTGATGGAAGTTTCATTGCGACGGCGGACGAAAACGGACTTGTTTCGGTTTGGAAAGCAGGTGAGCTCACGCTCCACCGTGAATTTCAAGCTCATGACGAGACAATTTGGGATTTAAATTTTTCGCCGGATTCCAAACAATTGATTACTGCGAGTGCTGATGGCACTGCACGTATTTTTGACTTGAAGACGAAATTGCCAGTCGCGATTCTGGAGGGGCATTCCGATGAGGTCTCGTCGGCAAGTTATTCGTCCGATGGGACGATGATTGTTACCTCGAGTGACGATTATTCCAGTAGGGTCTGGGACGCTAAGACAAAAAAGCTTATCCGTATTTTAGACGGTTCAAACAGCGAAATCTGGCAATCGGTTTTTAGCGAAAAAGGTGACTTAGTCGGTGCTTGCACCTATACAGGTGAGTTGCTTGTATGGGACGCGGCGACTGGAGAACTCGTGCTTTCAATTGACGAGGCCCATAATGGGCAAATTGGATCGCTTGCTTTTACGAAAGATGGCAAGCGTTTGATCACCGCTGGAGATGATGCGAGCGTAAGAATTTGGGATCTTGAGACAGGGGTCAATCTATTTGAGTTATTAGACGACTCTAACGTTGAATTTGGGCATGTATCTTTTTCCGATGATGGAAAAAATTTGGTTTCCGGAAATCAATATGGAATCCTGACGATCAGAGATGCCAGCAATGCGGGTAAACGAGAAGTTGAGATATTAAGTTCCGTGAATGTGGAACTGGAAGTGCTTAAACTGTTAAAGCTAGTGCAGGAAAAATACCTTTCGGAAACTGAATTAAAGAGCCTGCTGGAAACTTGCACGAAATACCAAGTCACATTTCCTTCGTTCCGAACCAATCTGATTCTCGGTATCATCAGGCTTCAAATGGGTAACTACGACGAAGCCATCAAATTTCTTCTCGAATCTGATCGACTCGAGCCGCTCAACTATGGTTATGATGATCAGGATTTGGCAATTGAGGGGTGGATTGCACTTGCTTACATGCTTAAGGGTGATTTCACGGCGGCTGAAGAATACTGTGCCGAATTTGATGAACGGGCAGAGGATTTCAAAAACGCAGAATTTTTAAATTCAGAAATTGAGCGATTGCTACTGACTCAAAAACCTGAATGATTGTTGCAGCGATCCAGCCGCTACTCCTTAATTTCATCGAGCGCAACAGGATTCTACCAAAGGTCGTTCCTATCCAGACTTAATTGTCCAAACGAGTAACGTAAGCATAAAAGGCTCCTACTGACTGGTCGTTTGGCCCAGTAAATGAAGCCGTTAACTTTGTTTTCCCTGCCGGCAATTTAATTTGGAACTTTGCGTTAACGTCATCTTTTTTGAAGCTGCTTGAATGTTTCTTGTCAAATATTTCAACGTGCGCGGTATCGAGTGTTAAGAATTCGCGACCGGGGGTTTCGCGAAAGGCGCGAGTGCCAGGAACCGGAGCACCGGCTTCCAACCCGGAATTAATGGCCTGTCCGGATTCTTTAGGCCAACGCCTTAATTCGATTTCATAAGTCCCCGCTGAGTGGACATTGACATACCAGAAACCGGTTGATTTTTCGTCGTCAACGCCTTTCCGAATGTGACCTTGGTTCCAAGGTGTAGAGCCTGTGGTGATCCAGTCATGGCTAGTGAGACTCGCGGGATTGGCTTTAGGATGTCCCAGATAGATGGAGGTTGCGTTTTTAAAGGAAGGCTCAATTTCTTCCCACCAACCTTGGTAGAAGTCTCGAAGTCGACGTACCTCGCCGGGGTAAGCTTTCGCAACGTCGTTTTTTTGCCCAGGGTCGTTGTGGATGTCGTATAGCTCTTTGCCGTTAACGAGTCTCCACTTGGATGTCATGACCGAACTCGATTTCCACATGATTGGATCTTTGACTCTCTGAGAGTCTGTCACCAAGATGCGACTGTCCCAATCAATTGTCGTATCCGGTTTGCCCCTCAACAAACTTGCAACGCTCTTGCCATCGAAATTTCTTTCTTTGCGGGAGGTGATGTTGCAGAGTTCCATTAAGGTCGGAAGAACGTCCACAGCATGGGTCACTGGTTCGACATCCATTGCTGTGTTCATGTTGCCGTTTGGCCAATGGACAAAAAACGGTACGCGATGCCCGCCGTCGTATTCGCTTCCTTTTTTACCACGCATGGCTGCGTTAAAAACATTGGCACCGGTTGCAGTACCGTTGTCGGTCGTGAAGATAAAAATCGTATTCTCCGACAAACCTTCCTCTTCTAAAAAGGCCCGTAACTTGGCGACGTTGTCATCAATATTAGCAATCATTCCGAAAAAGTTTCCAACCTTGCTTCCGTGCTTGGCAATGTATGGCTTAGCAAACTTTTCCGGGCAGTGCAGTGGACCGTGCGGCGCGTTGGTCGAAATGTAGGCTAAAAAGGGCTTCTTTGCTGCTTTTTGAGTTTTAATAAATCGTTTGGCATAGTCGAAGAAAACGTCTGTGCAATAACCTTTGGCAGGCTCTGGTACGCCGTTATGCCAATAGCTACCGTCGAAATAAGCATTGTCCCAGTAATCAGGAGTCTGGCCGACACCGCCACCTCCGTGTCGCAGTACTTCGGTGTACCCGCGATCTTCCGGGCGGAATGGATAGTTATCGCCAAGGTGCCATTTTCCAAACATTCCCGTAGCGTAACCAGCGTCGGAAAATACTTCACCAATGGTTGGCTCATTTTCTCGCAACATGCTGCGCCCCATGATGGTGTGCCAGACTCCTGTCCGGTTGGTCCAGTGACCGGATTGAAGTGCGGCTCGGGTTGGAGAGCATGTAGGGGCAACGTGATAATCAACGAGCCTTATCGACTCGGCGTATAGCTGATCAATCCCGGGCGTTTTTAATACTGGATTGCCATGGCAGCTTAAATCTCCATAGCCTTGATCGTCGGTGATGACTAAGACGACATTAGGTGGATTTTGCTCTTCCGAAAAACCAGTAGATGGCCAAAGCGTACAAATCAAAACAAAACATGCGGCCAAATGGGAAGACGTCATTCGCTGATCATCCTAGAGTAAAAGGGATTCGTAAAATCAATTTCAATTACTTTGATTTTTGAAAAACTCTAACATAATCGATTTCCATCGTGGCGGGAAATATTTTATCGTCTTCAACACCTTCTTTGCCGCCCCAGCCCCCACCCACGGCCATATTTAGCAATAAGAATTCGGGCTTGTCGAAAGGCCAATTTTCAGGGGTAAAGTCCTTTGGGCGGTCAAACGTCATTTTCA
The DNA here is from genome assembly GCA_029979005.1 of Planctomycetota bacterium. GTDB lineage: Bacteria > Planctomycetota > Planctomycetia > Pirellulales > Pirellulaceae > Mariniblastus. The sequence goes on from JAPOIJ010000066.1 coordinate 18,445, forward strand.
CCTTGGTTGGATCATCTGTGTAGAAGACCAGTTTGTCTTCCGTCCAAATGAGCCCGTACACATGAAAATCTTCTTCCGCACTTTCGAGCTTTTGGTGAAAATCAAGTTGAGTTCCGTCCTTGTGGTTGTTTGCTTTGGTATGGATCGCACAATGGATCGTGTCTTCGTTGAAACTGACATATTCAAGAATGTCGATCTCACCACAGTCGGGCCATTTACCCCCGTGTATTGAGTCTCCGAGCATCCAGATCGCAGGCCATAGCCCTTTACCTTTGTGGTCGGGCATTTTGGCACTAATTTCTATTTTTCCATAGGTGAATGATTGTTTGCTGTTCATTCGTGAGGATGTGTAATCACCAGCTTTCTGGCCAGGGCCAACCTTTTTAGCGACGATTTTTAAGGTGCCGTCAGAAACGCTTGCATTTTCACCGTCGGTGTAGTTTTGCCATTCGTTATTTCCCCAGCCGTGTTGCCCGGTTTCAAAACTCCATTTGTTGCGATCAACCGTTGTTCCATCAAATTCATCGGACCACACAAGTTGCCACTCACCTTCACTACCTCCTACCAATGGCGCTGGTCGTTGAGATTCAGCAATCGGCGGAGCCGGATTGACGGCCGTTTTTTCGGCGCAGCCGTTTGAAAAAATAGAAAGGAAACACAAGCCCGCCAAAAGTTTAATTTGGGTCAGCCTCATCGTAGCAACTCCAATTGCAATTCAGATAGTCCACAGAATCGGTGACATAAATAATTCGAGTTTAACCTGTGTCACCAAATACGTTTCAGTTAACGAATTAATTGTAATTGTCCGTAGCGATAAACCAAGACCAAATGGACGGGGCTTTGGAGTTCGAAACTGACTAAGCAGATTGAACGAAGGAAAACGATTAGAATGCAGGTTCCAATGGCAGGTTCGAGATCTTAATGCTGTCGGTCCCGGTTCCGGAGCAATGGAAAGGAATCATGTATTACGACGCTGGAAAAAAAAGAGAGCTAGAAAGCAAAAGACCGCTTTAGCCAGTTGGGCCAAAGCGGTTTCAGCGTTTAACTCACTTGTCGTTGAGCTCTTCTAATTTAGCAGAAGGTTTGTCTGATGCGGCGGTAGTTTTCAACGCAGCCGAACTGGCTGCAGCTTTACCCGGTCATCAGCCACCGGACTTATTACATCCGACGAGTGCGGTCGTCGAACTTAAACACAAAACTAATAAGGTCAACTTTAGAGTTTTCATGATTCTGTTTCTCACTTGACAATAGGATTAGAAGCTAACGGTACTCACCGATAATTTAAACTCAGATTAACGCGTTCGATGGAAACACCCGCGATAGTATTATTGTCGGTTGAATTGGTTGCTCGATTAATCAAATTCTTACGGCCACAGAGAACACAATTGAGCCTAAAATTCCGCCGATTAAACAGCCCCATATAAAGCCGCTGGAGCCGTGAATGGCGGCGCCCACGAGGGCGAAAATTCCGGTAACAACGACACAAAAGACAGCCATCACAATGGCGTAGGAATAGTCTGCGAGCAATTCACTATCCTCAACTCTGTTTTCCGGCTCAGTCGCGCGAATTTTTTTTGCCTCGTCAGCCAATCGTTCGTCTTCGATTAAACTGCAAGATGCACAGAGCATATCACCATTCTCAACTGGTTTTCGGCAAAGATTGCAGGGACGCATATGAACTGAAAATTCCGTATGAAATTAAGAGGGAACGTTGGGGGAAATTGATTCCTATCGGTCAGTTTTAATTTCCTGATCAACAGAATAGATAAATACATTCCATTTGAAGGTTCTATTCGAGGGCGGATTGAAGTTCTTGGCAAGTTTCAGGCTGTATTTTTATTTATGTTTTTGTAAATCGAATCGAAATCGTCTAAAAACTAGTTGGGAATTACGTGAGGTATGCGTGGAAAGTAATGGGAACAATCAAACAAAGTTGGATTCAGCTTTTGCCCAAAATTTTGTGGGTGTTTTATTGATCTTGTTTAATTAACACGGAACCTATTGAGGTCTGATGCGGAATTGCCAAATCAGTGAATGCTTGAATTAAAACTGTGGAGTGAATTTTGCGAATACCATTATTCTATTTAACGTTCTTATGTTCGTTTTGTTTTCACAGTAACGCTAATGGTCAAACTAGATCCTCATCGGAAAACAATCTGGAATGTCCGAATATCGTCTTTGTCATCGCTGATGATTGTACATTTCGCGATATTGGCTGCTACGGTGGGCAGGCTTTTACGCCGAATATTGATCGGCTCGCAACGGAGGGAATGAAATTTAGCAATTGCTTTCAGGCCGCACCAATGTGTTCGCCCACCCGTCACAATATCTATACAGGATTGTATCCCGTCAAAAGTGGAGCCTACCCGAATCACACTCACGCCTATGACCATGTAAAGAGTATCGCGCATTACCTCAAGCCGGCTGGGTATCGTGTGATTCAAACGGGGAAAAAGCATTTTAATCCAGCGAAGGTATTTCCGTTTGAGTACTTGCCAAAAAGCAAAGGTAAAGATCCAGATCTTTCTGCGATCGACCAATTCTTTGCAGAGTGCAAGTCGAGCAAGATGCCATTCTGCCTGATTGCGTGTTCGAATTCGCCGCATTCCCCGTGGACCGAAGGAGATTCGTCACGCTATCCACCGGACGCGATTAAACTGCCTCCCTATATTGTAGATACTCCCGTGGTTAGGAAAAATTTCAGCAACTACCTCGCAGAAATTACACACTTTGATTCGGAAGTTGGCAGCATTTTGAATTCGCTCAAGAAGCATCAACTCGATGGAAATACTTTAGTGATGGTAGTATCTGAACAGGGTAATGCATTTCCATTCGCCAAATGGACGTGCTACGACAGCGGATTGCAGTCGGCTATGGTTGTCCGATTACCTGGTCGCGTCGAGGCGGGTGTTACCAGTGACGCTATGGTTGAATACGTGGACGTATGTCCAACTTTTATCGACCTTGCCAATGTCGACCCCGTTGATGGTCTGGATGGCCGGAGCTTCCTGCCGGTCCTCGAAGGTAAAGAGCAATCCCACAAAAGTTTTGTCTTTGGCATGATGACTACCCGCGGGATAATTAATGGGAGTGAAGCCTATGCCATTCGATCTGTACGCGACAAGCAATACAAATTAATTAGAAATTTAAATTTCGAATCCAAATTTACCAATGCTTGTTCTAAATCGGACTATTTCAAGTCCATGGTAAACAAGGCTAATCTCGGAGATAAAACTGCGAAACGACTAGTTAACGCCTATCATTACCGACCTGAAGTGGAGTTTTATGATATTCAAACGGATCCACTTGAGTTGAATAATCTAGCTGCTGACCCTGCCTACCAGTTAGAAATCACACGCTTGTCACAAGAGTTACAGAGATGGATGTCCTCCCAAGGCGATGAGGGCGTGGTAACGGAAATGAAGGCGCATGAACGACAGGCGAGGAAACGAAAGACCAAATAGAATTAGCGGTTTTCAGTCATAGTACGCATTTGAATACAGATAATTCTGCTATTTCAGACCAATCATGCTGTTGTTTTACGGGTGTTTGTTAAACTCAGTAGAAGCACAGCAAGTTACACTTGGCTTACGACCTGTTTTGATACCGAGATTCGAGAAAATTTATGGATAGTAATATTACGCACAGCAAGACAAGCTTTTGGTTCACTGCACTTTTTTGTATCGGGATTTTATGTTGCGCGAATGGTAGTTTCGCTTTTGAAACAAATGCCTCATCCCGACCATTGACCTATGAGGGCAAATCCGGAATTGGAGCTGGAAAACATATTGTCTTTCTCGCGGGTGATCACGAATACCGATCAGAAGAAACGTTACCCGCGCTTGCCAGAATGCTTGCATTTAATCATGGTTTTAAATGCACCGTTCTTTTCACCGTTGACGCCAAGACTGGAGAGATTGATCCCGCGGCTGATAATCTTCCCGGCACCAACGCTCTGGTAGACGCGGATTTGGCGGTATTTTTCCTAAGATTTAAAAATTTACCGGATGATCAAATGCAGCCCATTGTTGATTATCTCGATCGTGGTGGCCCCGTTGTTGGTCTTCGTACATCAACTCATGCATTCAAGATTCCCTCTGGCCAAAAATTTTCAAAATATGATTACCAATATAAAGGTGGCGAGTATCAACGCGGTTTTGGAAGACAAGTGCTTGGGGAATCGTGGTCTGGTCATTATGGCAAAAACCACGTGATGGCTACTCGCCTTGACGTTGCTAAGGACGCAAAAAAACATCCAATTATGCGTGGCGTTGGTAAGCCCTGGGCTCAATCCGGCGGCTACTGGACGGTTCCGGTTGAAGGTTCGGAGGTGCTGGCGTTTGCTCAGCCTTTGGAAAATATGTCACCCGATTCAAATCCGGCTGAAGATAAAGCACCTTGCCCGGGTGTATGGGTTCGGAAATATTCCAGTCAAGACGGCGAAAATGAGGGGCGCGTTTTTACAACGACTTACGGCGCATCTGAAGACTTGCTGGACGATGATTTCAGAAGAATGATGATCAACGGCTGTCTATGGGCAGTCGGTATGGAAGCGAAGATTACCAACCAATTGAATATCGATTTTGTTGGAGGTTACCAGCCTGCAACCTATCGATTTGGTGGTCACCGACGGGGGGTAAAGCCTTCCGAACTTGAAGACATTCAGGTTCCCGTCATGCCTGCTGATAAACCGATTATCATTCCAGAGCGTAAGAAGAAAAAAAATAAATAGGTGTGAAGGCCTTTCTCATTTGCAGCGACGGTCCACCAGTGACTCTCAGAATGAGGCCGAGACGGACCTTTTGTTTATTGTAAATCCATCAATGTTTTGATTGCCAAATATTGATTGGGTTTGCAGCGATGATACATATCTTGAAAGTTTAGCGATGAAGCATTTATTAATTGTCTTGTTCTTTTTTACCTGTTTCATCGCCAGCGATTACGTTCAGGCACAACCGGGTAGACGGGGAGGTTCCCTTGGACCACGAATTGAGCCCGAAAACCTAGAATTTGATTTAGGGGTTGGGAAAATTCCGGATCGGGAGATGTTTGAAAAACTTTCCTACCAAGGGCCGGAGGTCTCAAGAGATGCTTACCTTGCGAATCTTGAGTTTGTGAAGTTCATTATCGATAAGGCGGATCCGTCGAATCACAAA
>JAPOIJ010000214.1 GCA_029979005.1 Planctomycetota bacterium
AGGAAAATTCGGAAGTCGCGAATAGCAACGTGCCTTATATCATAGAGTGTAGGTTAGGTGCTGCCAAGAATGTCCACAATTTGAATGACATTTATTTTTCGGGCCAGTTTTTGGAGACAGACGTTGCTGAAATTAAACGTCAGCAAATCAAGCGGGTGATTTCGCTACGGACAATTGGCGAAGTTGAATGGGATGAAAAACGGGTGTTGGAAGAAGCGGGGGTGGATTTCTTGTCAATTCCCTTGAAAAGTATGGATTCATTGACGGACGAGGTCTTTCAACGAGTGCGGGAAGCACTTGGAGAGAGTCAGCAAAAGACTCTTCTCCATTGTGGTTCGGGCAGTAGAGTCGGTTGCGTATGGTTGGTGTATCGGGCGCTAGATGAGGGGGTGGCCTTGGATACAGCCCTGGCCGAATCTAAAAAAATTGGTATGTCCTCGCCAATCTACGAAGCAAAGGCGAAGGACTATATCGAGCGGATGCAGGAAAAGCAGTCGGCAGAACAGAAAGAAGTTAGCGTCAAGCCGGGGATCAATAAGAACTTTATCGACCCTGATATGAGCGTCGAAGACTATGTTAAGCGATTTGAGATCGAGAGCCGGGAAGTATATTTAGCTAGAAAGACAATTCTCAATGAGTTGGCTATTTCGCCAGGTGCTTCAGTGGCGGATGTAGGAGCGGGTACGGGACTATTTTCGCGCATGTTTTCAAAATCAGTTGGCGAAGCGGGCTGGGTATATGCCGTCGACATTTCGCCTCGGTTCATTGAGCACATCAATCGGCAAGCAGACGCGATGAATCTCGATAACATTACGGGGGTCTTGTGTGCTGAGAATAGCATTAACCTGCCGCCACACTCAGTGGACGTCGTTTTCGTGTGTGATACCTATCATCATTTCGAGTACCCGCAGTCGACGCTGGCGTCCATTCATCGTGCGTTAAAGCCCAACGGGGAGCTCGTGGTGATTGATTTCGAGCGAATTCCAGGGGAAAGTCGGGAGTGGTTGCTCGGGCATGTTCGCGCCGGAAAGGAAGTTTTTCGTGCGGAAATCATGGATGCTGGATTTGCTCTCGACGAAGAGGTGACGATCAAGGGATTCAAGGAAAACTATTTTTTGCGTTTCCGAAAAAAGTAACGCCAGCACTTGGTTGAAGTTAATTGGCAAACGGCAATGAAAACACCGCTGCAACGAATACGAACAGGGGCACTTTCGTTGGCGATTGTGTTCATCGTTTCCATTCTTGGCTACCGTTATCTCGGTAAGTATGACTGGTTGGATTCCGCCTGGATGGTGTTCATTACTGTTTCTACGGTCGGTTATGGTGAGCATTCCGATTCTTCCGATGCAATTCAGATCTTAACCATGTTGCTGATAGTGTTTGGTGTTTCTGCGTCGGTTTACACGTTTGGTGGTTTCATTCAATTACTGCTTGAAGGAGAGGTCGAACGCGCGTTTGGCAGAAGAAAAATGACGAAAGAAATCGATCGCCTTGAGAATCATGTTATCATCTGTGGGTACGGGAAAATGGGCCACGATCTCGTGTCTCAACTTGAGCATCGCAAAATCCCATTTGTGGTGGTCGATATTGATCCGGAGAAATCTCGTTTAGCACAAGAGTCCGGTTTGCTGTCAATTCATGGCGATGCAACCTCGGAGGATATTCTGCGATCTGCGCATCTGGACACCGCGAGGGCGTTGGTAACTTCGCTTCCCACGGATGCGGAAAATGTCTTCATTACGTTAACGGCAAGAAATATTCGTGCTGATGTGCAGATCATTGCCAAATCTGAGCACGAATCGAGTTGTCGAAAACTTAGACAGGCTGGTGCGGACAAAGTCGTCATGCCGCATCGAATTGGAGCCCAGCAAATGGAGCGAATGATATCGCGTCCGACGACGGCGGCGTTGGTAGAGCTGTTTGCGGAGGCTTCTAATCTAGAGATGGAATTGGATGAGTTTCCTGTTGGCACCAAGCAACGGCTCGTTGGTTTAGCTTTATCGGAATCGAAAATTAAAGAACAATTCGATTTGCTCGTCGTAGGAATTCAAAAGCTTGACGGAGAGTTTCGGTTTAATCCATCTTCGACAGACGTGATCTGCACCAATGATACGCTGTTATTGATGGGTAGCCTCAGCAATATCAATCGAATGAGGGATGAATTCCGAGATTGAGTTTTGTCGCGAGCCGGCGAGTGTAATTTGCTGGGTTAGAGGTAGTGATTCGATTGTCGAAGGTAAGGAATCTTCAAATTCGCTGCTCGTCAGACTTGGCGGATTGGCTATAATTTCCGCTCGTAGTTTTTGGTTGAAACCAACAAGGTGTTAATGATGATTCGTTTTCTAAATTTCATAATGGTGGCGGCGGTGGCAGCTTCAGCTCATGGGCAGGTCGGCGATGATGGCAAATCAACAGAGAAAGCCAAGGTCTCTGACGTTACGGAACAAGAGGATCCCTATCTTTGGTTAGAAGATGTTACGGGACCTCGTTCACTGGACTGGGTGCGCAGCAAAAACGAAACGACTCAGCGACACTTTGAAGCCTCGGCGGAATTTAAAACGCTTGAAGGAGATTTGCTGAAAATATTAGACTCAGATGAGCGCATTCCATTTGTCTCCAAAGCAGGCGATTTTTACTACAACTTTTGGCGGGATAAAGATCACGAGCGGGGAATTTGGCGGCGCACGACGCTGGCAGAGTATCGGAAGGCGGAGCCACAATGGGAGATCATGCTTGATCTTGATGAATTAGCAAATCTTGAAAATGAGAATTGGGTTTGGGATGGCGCCTCTATTTTGCGTCCCGGTTTTGATCGAGCGCTGATCGGTTTGTCTCGCGGTGGTGCAGATGCATCGGTGACCCGCGAATTTGACATGAACCGTCGAGAGTTTGTAAGCGATGGTTTTAATCGACCCGAGGCAAAAGGAAATATTAGTTGGATTGATCAGGATTCCGTCTTTATCTACACCGATTTTGGGGACGGAACGATGACTTCGTCGGGGTATCCGCGGATTGCAAAATTATGGCGACGCGGTCAGCCATTGGAGGAAGCGGAGATTGTCTATGAAGGTACCGTCGATGATATGTACATTGGGGCAACGCATGACAATACCCCCGGTTTCGAACGGAATTTTGTTCAGCGAACGCTCGCGTTTTACAACAACGAGCTTTATCTCAGATCCGATGACGGTGATTTGCAAAAGATCGATGCTCCTAACAGCGCGAACAAGAATGTTTCGAAAGAGAATTTACTGTTAGAACTCCGAGAACCGTGGAGTGCAGGTGGTGTCAACTATCAGGCAGGTTCATTGTTGGTTACCAAATTTGATGATTTCATGGCCGGGAAACGCTCCTTTGATGTCCTCTTTGAGCCGACTGAAAATAGTTCTCTGGCGAGTTATACGTTGACACAAAACCATTTGATTTTAAATGTCTTGGAGGACGTTAAGAATCGAATCTATGTATTGACTTCAACTGACGCGGGGTGGCAGAAGCGTCTTCTGAAGGGGGCGCCTGAGATTGGGACGGTGGGAGTGCGTGCAGTTGATTCTGATGAATCGGATGCGTATTGGATGACGTCGAGTGGTTATCTGACTCCGACAACGCTTTTTTACGGTAATATCGGGGAACAACCGGAACAATTGAAGCAGTTAACGCCGCTTTATCAAGCAGATGGCCTCAAGGTTAGCCAGCATTTTGCTACGAGCAAAGACGGCACGAAGGTTCCTTATTTTATGGTCTCCAAAAAAGATATTGTTTTGGATGGTAATAATCCGACTCTGCTGTACGGATACGGTGGATTTGAGATTTCGTTGACACCCGGGTATCAGGCGAGTGTTGGGCGCGCTTGGACTAGTGAAGGCGGCGTTTACGTGGTCGCCAACATTCGAGGTGGCGGCGAATACGGGCCTCGCTGGCATCAGGCGGCATTAAAACAGAATCGTTTGAGAGCTTATGAAGATTTTGCTGCCGTTGCTGAAGATTTAGTTAAGCGTAAAGTGACGAGTCAAGCGAGATTGGGAATACAGGGAGGGTCTAACGGTGGACTGCTCGTTGGCAATATGGTCGCACTCTACCCCGAATTGTTCAGTGCGGCTGTCTGTCAGGTTCCGCTTCTTGATATGAAGAGATATCACTTACTGCTCGCTGGGGCGAGTTGGATGGCGGAGTACGGTAATCCAGATGCTCCGGGTGAATGGGAGTTTATCAAGACCTATTCTCCGTATCAGAATATTAAACCGCAGGTTGAGTACCCAGCAGTGTTGTTCACGACCTCGACGCGAGACGATCGTGTGCATCCGGGGCATGCCCGGAAGATGATGGCAAAAATGTATGACCAGGGACATGATGTTACCTATTACGAGAACATTGAAGGCGGTCATGGGGGGGCGGCAAACAACAAGCAACGAGCTTATATGCAAGCCTTGGCCTATTCTTATTTAAAAGAGCGGTTGTTTCCCAAGGCAAGCGATGGGCAATGATTGGTGATGTTTGATCGAAAATCAAGCCGTTGAAGATCGACGTGGTTGTTTGGTTAATTCAATCGAATCGCTCGCTGGATTTTGATTTCAGGGGTCAGGCGTTGCTGGTCGGCGGGGGCGTTGTGGATTTTTTCTACAACGTCCATTCCTTTGATTACGCGACCAAATGCGGAAAATCCCTGGCCATCCGGGTTGCGACTGCCTTCAAAGTCAAGTTCAGGTTGGTCGCCAATGCAGATGAAAAATTGATGGGTTGCGGAGTTGGGTTTCGAACGAGCCATTGAGATTACGCCATTAAGATGTTTCAAGCCCGTTTGTTTTGTGTTTTCCAAAGCGATTGCCGGTAAGAACATTTCTCGTTTAAGTAGGTTTGCTCTACCTTGAATTACCGAAATTTTTACGGCTGAATTCTCTTGGTTAGTTGGAGTTACCGTGCGGTGAAAACTACCATCCGAGTAGAGACCTTCATGGACGTAATATAGGAAGTTCTGTGCGGTAGCCGGTGCCTTGTTCGCGTCAATTTCTATTTCAATGTCGCCCTTTGTGGTTTGAATTAAAACCTTTGGTTTGTCCGGTACTTCTTCTTTTCGCCATTTAAATCGTGGAAGATTTTCAGGGTGGATTCCGCGTAGATGTCGTTTGTCATTCTCTAGCCGCCGGCTTGGTTTTTGATATCGCCAGGTCGAGTCCCCAAATACCTGTTTGCATAGTCTAGAAAGAGCGGGATCGTATTCAATTAATTCCTGCCGCGTGTTAACGTGATTGTGAAGCGCATCGTTTTCCCGGTTGTCGTCAAACCAAGATTGAACGCCCTCGGCCCAATATTCCATGTGGTTGCCGGCAGCGTATGTGTTTTTCCATTTTCCCGATTCAATCGCCTCTGAATACGCCTTTTTCAGGCGTTCATTAAAGGTAGGGTCAATGTCTTTCATCCCCATTTGATGGATTGCGTGGGCGAATTCATGAATGCAAATACACTCTTCAAAATATGGATCGTTAGGGTGTTCTAAAAGATTCTCTTCGGCACAGCTTACTGCAGGTGCTGATGGTGTTGCGCCGAGACCTCGAGCACGGCGATCCCAAAACACTCGAGGGGTTAGGTGACGATGTTCTGGTACGTCCGTCGTAAATTCGTTGTAGGCCATGACCGCGAGCCGAGTATTGTTAGATGCCATTGCCTCGAGTATTTCCGGGCGATGGCCAATCATCCGCGTTACTATCCAGGCGGCTTCCTGTATTGCCGCGTCCGATACTTGTTTTGAACCTACGACCGGCAGTCCATGGACCTCCAGATACTTTTGGTAAAAAGGGTCGAGTTTGAATTGCTCTCTGATTTCCCGTGGAACCTCCGTCACGGCTTGCGCGGATACCTGCGAAGTTACAACGTTGAGATAGACCAGTAATCCGCCAATCGTCAGTACAGTCGCGAGATGAAAACGGTCGAACATTAGGCTAGTCCATTCAGTTTTTTGGGCGGAATTGATTAATTTCAATCGAGCATTCGAGCCGGTTGATTGCAATGGGAGGTACGTGTGCCCCAGTTGAATCGCGGCTTCTAGTGAACTGTGGTCGCAATGGCGACGGCGGCTTGCATCGCTTTGATGGCGGCGAGCGTCGCCTTCGTGGCAAGTATCTCGCCGTTGCTGAGTTGTTGAATTCGTTTTTTGTATTGGCGAAGTTCTTCAGGACTGAAATTTGCTTTGAGTAGGCCGGCGTGACAGGCAACAGCGATCAATACGGCCGTACGATCGTCTGGTTTGACGCTTTCGTTGAACATGACGTCGGCCATGCGCTGGCGAATATTATCTTCATAAGTTCCATCGATCTCAGGATATCGTTGCTGAGTAAAAATCCATAGTACTGTTTTCTCGTCATGGCGAAGGATTCCGAGGTCGCATAATTGTTGAGCAATGCGATGCTTTAGCTTGGGTAAGTTTGCCGTTTTGGCAACCCAATGCTGCATTTTTTTGGGTTTGGCGGAGCTGTAAATGAGACCTAGTGCTTCATCAAGTATTTCGTCTCCAGTCGTCGATC
>JAPOIJ010000098.1 GCA_029979005.1 Planctomycetota bacterium
GCAGTTGAGGGGACAACGGCTCAGTTGGAGTTCTACCTCAATAAACCGGTGGCCAGTGCAGTTTTGTTTCCCAAGGATGGCGGGGAGCCGATTGACTTAGTCTTCGATGCGGAGGATCCAAAGAAGTTATCCCTCACATTGGAACTCGCTGAGTCCAGTAAGTACGAACTGGAGCTGACGGATGTCGATCAGCGAGATAATCGCACGCCGCCTAAATTCGTTTTAAATGTTCTCGAGAATCTGCCTCCTGATTTGAAATTATTGACGCCGGCGAGAGATATCGATGCCTCACCTATCGAAGAGGTTCAATTGAGTGCGAGTGCCTGGGATGATTTTGGGATTGAAGCATTCGGGGTTAATTTTGAGATTCCCGGGCGTGCGGCACAGGAAGTGGAGCTGGAGCAGGTTGCTGCTGGGAATAAACGGAAGAAGGTCGAATATCTTCTGGATCTGGAGTCGTTGGAGGTGCAGCCGGACGATCTGGTTTCTTACTACTTTTGGGCAGAAGATATTGGTTCCGATGGTGAGCGTCGGCAGGTTGCCAGTGACATGTTTTTCGCTGAAGTCAGGCATTTCGAAGAAATTTTTCGACAGGGTCAGGCTCCAACGGCGAGTGAACAGCAGCAGCAACAGCAGCAACAACAAGAAGGCGGCCAAAATGCTGAACAGGCTCAAGAGCTCGCCGAACTACAAAAAGAAATTATTAATGCGACTTGGAAAGTGATTCGGCGTGAGTCGAGTCGAGTGTCGCGCAAGCGTGGTCTTTCTGAGACGTTCGCTTCGGATGTAGAACTTTTATCCCAATCACAGACGACCGCCATTGAGGGTTTGGCGGAGTTAGCGAGTGAATTAGAGGATGAGGAGTCTCTTTCGTTTGTTGAGCCTGCACGAAACTTCATGAATGAAGCGGTTGTTAAGCTCGACCGTGCTAAGGAAACGAATGATTTGGAATTGCTTAAATCGGCGCTGTCGAGTGAGCAAGCGGCTTATCAAGGTTTGCTCAAATTGCGCGCGCGGGAATTTGAAATCACAGAACAGCAACAACAGCCTCAGCAACCGGGGCAGCCTCAGCAACAGAACAATCGACAGCAGGATCAATTGGATCAATTGAATCTCAAAGAAGATGAGAATCGATACGAAAACGAAAAGACGGCGCAAGCCCAAACGGAGCAGAGCCAACAGCAGCAGGAGGATCGTCAAGTTCTCAGTCGTTTGCGTGAATTGTCCCGACGGCAAGAGGATTTAAACGAGCGGATCAAAGAACTGCAATCCGCGCTGGAGGAAGTTGATTCACAGGAAGAAAAGGATGAGGTCGAGCGTAGGCTTAAGTCGCTTCGGGAGCAGCAAGAGCAGATGCTTCGGGATGCGGAGGAATTGCTCGACCGAATGCAGAGCGAAGAAAACCAACAGCGAATGGCCGAAGAGGCTCAACAGCTTGAAGAGGTGCGGGAAAATTTACAACAAGCGGCCGAGGCATTGGAAGATAATGAAGTTTCCCGAGCAGCCGCTGAAGGAACCCGGGCGCAAAGGGAATTGGAAGAGTTGCGAGATGAGCTTCAAAAGCAATCTTCCGGACAATTTACTCAACAGATGCGAGAGCTGCGACAGGAAGCGCAGGAGATAGAACGGAAGCAGCAAGACATTGCGGAGCAGATGGCCGCGTCTGATTTGCCTCAAACTCCTGAAAATGCAAGGTCATTACGGGAAACGGAATCGGAGCAGCCCGACTTGGATCGCCAATTGGCTGAACAGGAACAGGCCGTTGAGGAGCTAAGGGATCGAATGCGGACCACCATTGAGGAAGCGGAGCCCTTTGAACCATTGCTTGCTGAAGAACTGTACGATACTTATCGCGATTCAGAAACGAGTCGACCAGATGAAGCACTCGAGTCTGCACGAGAGTCATTGAGTCGTGGTTGGACAGAGGATGCAATTAATGAGGAACAGCGTGCTCGCGAAGGGATTACGGAAATCCGAGAGGGAATTGAGAATGCGGCGGAAAGTGTGCTTGGCGATGAGACCGAAGCACTGAAAGCAGCGCGAGGGACGCTGGAGAGCCTCAATCGTGATCTGCAAAATGAGATCAGGCAAGGTTCTCAAGAGCGTGCGTCAGAGGAGTCTCAAGAGCGTTCTGAAAATTCTGATTCTCAACCTTCGGGAGAGCAACGGGGAGAATCTGAGCAGGCTCCTCCAGGCGAGCGATCACAGGATCGAAGTGAAACTCAAACACCGGCTCAGGAACCAAGCCAGGAATCGGCTCGGGGAAGCGGTGAATCGGAGCAAGGGCAGCCAAGCGAGCGAGCACAGGAGCCCGGTGAAACCCAAAATTCGGAATCTCCTGCTGGACAGGGTCAGCCGGAATCCTCAGAAGGAAATGGTGAACGCGGAGGAAATCGGGAGAACCAAGCGCGTGATTTAATGAGAAACCTTGGTACCAATGAAGGATCTGAGCAGGCAGGAAACCTACCTCAAGGGAGCTACGCCGGAGGAGATCAGAGGATCGTGCGACCTTTGACCGGGGATGATTTCCGTGACTGGTCGGATCGGTTGCGGGATGTTGAAGAAATGGTGGATGACCCTGAGTTGAGAGCGGAAGCTTCCCGTATTCGGGAACAAGCCCGTGAAATCCGAAAAGATTTGAATCGTCATTCAGAGGAACCTAATTGGGATTTAATCAAGATGAAGGTTGCTGAGCCATTAGCCGAGTTGCAAGATCGAGTTGTCGAGGAAATTTTGCGTCGCAGTTCCGATGAGGCAATGGTCCCGGTCGATCGCGATCCGGTTCCGGCTCAGTATCAGGATGCAGTCCGCAAATACTATGAGCAACTGGGGGGCGGGAAGTAATGGATAGTTCCTGGATTCCAAATGCATGGGGAGCATCCAATTGGGGGCTGACGGTCGGTTGCCTCCTGTTGATTACCGCTGGGCTTGTTGTCTGGGCATACTTGAATGCGCGCGTCGCGGCCGGTTCTAAATTGCTGATGGCCTTGATGAAGATTTTGGCCGTTTTATTACTTGCCATTTGTTTGCTAGAGCCCATGTATCGTTATGCTCGCCCCGAAAAGGGTGCGAACTTGATGGTGGTCATGGCGGATGATAGCCAGAGCCTGCAGATTAAAGACCGAGGTGAAGTTAAGACGCGAGAGCTCGAGCTGTTTCAGAAGCTTAATGATGAAACCAATTGGTTGAGTCAATTAGCTGAAGATTTCGATGTTCGAAAGTATCAATTTGACCGGCGGTTGAGACCGGTTTCCAATTTTGAAGGCTTTCGTGCTGACCAACGTGGCAGCAGTATTCTTTCGAATCTAAGTTTAGCTGCCAATCGCTTTGCCGGCCGCCCGGCCGCTGGAATAATTTTACTGACGGATGGCAACGCAACTGATTGGAACAAAGAAGCGTTCGCTGCCATGCCGTGGGATTCTATTCCACCCGTGTTCCCTGTTTTATTGGGTGACCAGCTTCCCGCAAGAGATCTTGGCATTACAAGAATTAGCAGCACGCAAACCAACTTTGAATCGGCTCCTGTGACTATTACCGCTGAATTGCTGGCCAGTGGCTACGAAGGCGATAAAATTATGGTTTCCCTTCTCGATGAAGCGGGAGAGGAGGTTTCCAAGAAGGAAGTGGTAGATGTTGAAGATGGTAAGCCGTTTGTCGTTCGCTTCCAAACACGGCCGGAACGCCGTGGTATTAATGTCTTCAAGGTGAAGGCTTATGCTGCTGGAGAAACGTCAGCCGTCGATTCAAGGGCGGAAGCGACAGTGATCAACAATGAGCGGTTGGTGCTCGTCGATCGTGGTCGAGGTCCTTTTCGTTTACTTTACGTGACGGGTCGCCCCAACTGGGAGCTTAAATTTCTGCGAAGGTCATTGCAGGGGGACGACGAGCTCGATCTCGTCGCGTTAGTAAGAATAGCGAAGCGAGAGGCTAAATTCACCTTTCGAGGACGGGACGGACAGCAATCAAATTCCCTTTTTCGTGGATTCGACTCTCAAGACGACGACACGACAGAGCAGCATGACGAGCCAGTGTTCATTCGTCTGGGAACGAGGGACAAAGAGGAATTACGGGGTGGTTTCCCTAAGGATGCGGAGACACTCTTTGAGTACGACGCAATTGTCATTGATGACCTAGAGGCGGATTTTTTTACTGAGAACCAAAAGTCTTTACTGCAACAATTTGTCAGTTTACGCGGTGGTGGTCTGTTGATGCTTGGCGGGCAGGAATCTTTCGTTTCCGGTGATTATGCAAAGACGCAAATTGGTGAGATGTTGCCCGTCTATTTGGATCGTCTTCCGCCTCCGGAAGATCAAAAATATGAGCTCGATCTCACGCGTGAAGGTTGGTTGCAACCCTGGGTAAGGATTGAGTCGACAGAAGAAAAAGAACGGCAGCGTTTAGCGGCCATGCCGAAATTTAAGACTGTAAATCTCGCGAATTCTATTAAGCCGGGAGCGACCGTATTGGCAACGGTTACTTCAGACGCCGAAAAAAAGCATCCCGCACTCGTGGTTCAGCCCTATGGACGCGGGCGCTCCGGGGCTTTGCTGATTGGCGATTTTTGGCGGTGGCAATTAAAGAGCGAAGAGGACAATGAAGATCTGCTTAAGGCATGGCGACAGACGCTTCGATGGGCCATCGCCGATGTCCCTCGTCGTGTTGAAGTGGAAATCAATCGACTCAATGATGCTAACCGCTCTTCTGAAATAAAGGTTTCAGTCAACGATGAAGCTTACAAGCCATTCGATAACGCTACTGTGGTTATTCAAGTAAAAACTCCTGATGGTAAATCTATCGAACTGACTGGTGAGCCGAAAGATTCTGTGCCCGGTGTCTATGTAGCGAATTTTGTTTCGGGGGAGACGGGAGTATATCGGGCGTCCGTTGGTGTGAAGGCACCTGATGGTAGCGAAATTGAAACAAGGGAGTCGGGGTGGGTTTCTGAGCCAGACAGCGAAGAATTTCAATCGCTCCAACCCAACCTTCAGTTGATGAAAGAGATCGCTGATCAAAGCGGTGGTGAGGTCGTTGATATTGATTCTTTAGAGCAGTTTGTTGCCGAGTTGGAATACCGGGAAGTTCCAGTGATGGAGACTGTCTCAAACCCCTGGTGGCATCGATGGACGGTTTTCTCACTGGCGATTGGATTGCTGGTCGGAGAATGGGGGTTGCGACGTTGGAAGGGTTTGGCGTGAGATTGATTAAAGAAAATAAAAAACGATTAGACATGACTGGGGCATGGCTCAAGACGCCGAAGAGTTGGGTGATGTTTTGTCATACGGCAGGGAGGCTGTGCCTGATGGTAAGCCTGTGTCTCTACTGTGGAAATCTTTGCAGTCAGGAGCAAAAAGTAATTGTGGTGGTCGGAGCCGGTGGGAGTGATGATTATCAACAGCAGTTTGAAACGTGGGCTGATAATTGGAAGTTAGCGATCACTTCGGCGGGCGAGTTGGGACCAGAGTTCGTATGTATAGGCTTAGAGGATAATCCGGCGGGGCAAACTGATTTTCTGCGATTGAAACAAGAGCTGTCCAGTCAACAGGATGCGACTGCCGAATTGTGGCTGGTGTTAATTGGGCATGGTACCGACGATGGCAAAGTCTCTAAGTTTAATCTTCGGGGGCCGGATCTCTCTGCAGCCCAATTACACGAATGGTTAATTGACATAAAGGCACGCACGATTGTGGTGAACTGTGCGTCTTCGAGTGGTGGGTTTGTTGGAAAGCTAAAGCACCCCAATCGTGTGGTTGTCACGGCGACTAAGTCGAGTGCCCAACGCAATTTTGCAAGGTTTGGGAAATACTTATCTGCTGCAATTGATGATCCAGCATACGATCTCGATAAAGACTTGCAGACTTCTCTATTGGAAGCGGTGGTGGCCGCGTCCTCTCAGGCGCAGGAGTTTTACCAACAGGAGACGCGGCTGGCTACAGAACTTGCCATGATTGATGATAACGGCGACGGCAAGGGAACACCGGCGGACTGGTTTCAAGGGACGCGGACGGTAAAAGAATCGAAAGTAAACGAACCGGATGGTTTCGTTTCCAATCAGGTCTTTTTAATCCGCCGTGGCACCGAAGCGAAATTAACTGCGGAGCAGCGGGAAATACGTGAACAATTAGAACGAGAATTGGAATCGTTGCGCCAGAATAAAGATGCACTCGGTGAGTTGAATTATTATCAATCGATTGAGCCTATCCTGCTGAAATTGGCGAAACTGTACCAATCTGTAGACTCGGAGCAATCGATTGAGGCACAGGATTCATTCAACAGCGTGCCACCTGCGGAGCAAGGCAAGTAAGCCGGTTTTCCGTCAGTCAGTCGGAAGAATGCCCTACTCCACGCCGAGATGTTCTTTTAAAAACCGCAGTCTTTTTTTGGCGGCCCAAGGTGATTCTCCAGCACCGTGTCCGCGGCCGGGAATCAATACAAACTCAAAATCTTTGTCGTGCTCGATTAATTTACCTACTACTTGAGTTGTGCTGGCCGGATCAACATTTTGATCTAGTTCCCCAAGGGTTAGCATTAGCTTGCCCTTGAGAAGGTGCGCATTTTCCATATTGGAGTTTTTCTGATAGCTGTCGTCGACAGGCCAGCCCATCCACTGTTCGTTCCACCAGATTTTATCCATTCGATTGTCATGGCATCCGCAGTCAGCAACAGCGACCTTGTAGAAATCGTTGTGCCACAGCAAAGCTGCCATTGCATTTTGTCCGCCCGCAGAACCTCCGTAGATCCCAACTCGCGATAAATCCATTTGTGGGAACTTTTTAGCAGCCGCTTTTAGCCAGGCAATTCGATCGGGGAATCCTGCATCGCGAAGATTTTTATAGCAAACATCGTGGAATTTTTTGGAACGCCAAGCGGTTCCCATTCCGTCGATCTGAACAACGATCATGCCTGCATCTGCGATTCGATGGCGGTGTCCGTAGCCAGTGCGAAATGATTTTGGGACGTGATGATCGTGCGGTCCCGCATAAATGTTCTCGACGACAGGATATTTCTTTGACGGATCAAAATTAATTGGCCAGTGAATGATCCCCCAAATGTCAGTTTCTCCGTCTCTACCTTTGGCTACAAATCGTTCGGTTAGTTTTCTTTTGCCAAATTGTTGTTTTGTATTTTGTCGACCTAACGGAGCGATTAGTTCGCCGGATTGGCTGTCTCTTAATTCTCTGACCGGTGCCATGTCCACACGGGAATAGGTGTCGACAAAACAATTTTCATTGGGTTGAAACTGAATTTGATGGGTTCCGTCGCCAGTCGTCAAAAACTTCAAATCACTACCGTCGAAATTGACGCGGCAGAAATGTTCGTGATAGGGGTCTTGGTCCGGGTAAATCCCTACCGCGTAAAACCAAATTGACTCCTGCTCCATATCAATCTTTTGAATTCGCTTCACATTCCACTCACCAGAGGTGACGGCGTTGATTAAGGTTCCTTTCGTGCGGTCGAACCGGTAGAGATGGTTCCACCCGCTTCGCTCACTGGCCCAAAGAATTTCATTGTTGGGCAGGTCTCGAAACGTTGACTTACCCGAATCTGAGTAGTGAATGAAAGTCTGACTTGTTTCCTCGATAAGCGTTTTGACTG
This sequence comes from Planctomycetota bacterium, assembly GCA_029979005.1. GTDB lineage: Bacteria > Planctomycetota > Planctomycetia > Pirellulales > Pirellulaceae > Mariniblastus. The sequence continues at coordinate 7,594 of JAPOIJ010000098.1, forward strand.
AACCGTCATTCGCGTCAATTTCTAATAGTCTCAGCTGTTGGTGTCCTCGGGCATTGTAGAGAATCCAGAATCGATCTCCAGATTGAGACCAACCGAGAAAGCGAGTCCAAAAAGGGTTGTCGAAGAGTTCGTTGGAAACTGGAATTTCCGTTTTCGAATCGACGGAAAATAGTTTTAACCGTGGTGATAACAGCGTGGCTCCCGGTTTGGGGTATCGGTAAGACCTTAATTGGGGTTGAAGTTGATTTTTCGGTTTTGATTCGATGTAGTAAACGCGATTTTCCGGAGCGACAGGTGTTTGGTAGGCAACGAACCGCCTCGAATTTGGCGACCAGCGCACGTCACATGGGTTCGGGTTTCGCGAAGAAGAGGTCAGCCATCGAGTTCCTGAGCCAATGTTTCGGAAAGTGTTCTCTTCAGTCCCGTTACGCGTTAGTTGTGTTTCTGTCGGATCCTCTCCTTTGGATTCAATCCAAAGATTATGGTCTCGAACCTGTACCTCCCAATTTCGATCAGGTGACCGAGGATTTTGGCGGTTGAAAGCGTTGGCAATTGGGCGGGAGTTTTTAGCACGGGGAAGCGAATTGAATTGAACGTTATCGAGGAATGCTTCGTCGAATACGATGTAGTCATTAGGTCGTGCGGTAAAACAGCCGATTGGTTTTCCATTTCGTTTTAAATACCAAATATGTCCGACATAGGTCTGTTGTTTGATTTGTTGACCCGGTTTGAGAACTTCGTAGGGACGCTCTTTGCCAACTTCCGAAACCCAGAAAGTTTCGACGTTTTGGTCCGTTTGGTTAATCATCGTGATGAAAGTCGATTCACCTCGCGGGCCGGATTTGGGTGGAAGGAACAATCGGGGGCGATGCTGTTGGATGAGTTCCGACTTAAGTAGTTCGCTGGTTTTTTTCTTGCAATCGATTTGGTAAAGATCTTTACCAGACTGAATCAAAAAAACATCAGGTTGCTGAGTGGAGTAGATATCGGTAACCGTTGATTTACCACTTTGTTGCTCAAACCAGGATTGCTCCATCACAATCTGAGAAAAACCGTTTTCAACATCGATGAAGTGGAATTGTAGCTTTCCAGAACGATCGGGCTGTTGAAACCAGCCCTGGTTTCCATCATTAGACCAATGAAGGTCTTGCCCTCGAGATTGACCGAAAATTGTGGTTAGCGCAAATACGAATACGAGAACGCGGACTGTTGAAAATTGACAATGAATCATGGTTTATACTTTGAAACAGGGGTGATGGCTTTCTAGAGGTTGCGTGAATCAATCCTCAGTTCTCCAGTTTGTAATTCATGAATTACCCCTCAAAGTCCTGAAACTTCAAAGCCCTTGCGGTAATCGCGTTTGATTAGTTTGTTAGCTTCATCAAGGTTGGTGACCTTTAGATTTTCGGCATCCCAGTTTAATGTTTTTCCAGGGAATCGATTGGCGACAACACCTAACAACAGAGCCTCAGTCAGCGGCCCCGCATAACCAAAGTCAGCACTCGTCTTGCCGTTGCCAAGACAAGCATCGACCCATTGGTGGTAATGGTTGTTATTGCCAATGTCCGGCCGTTGATAGTCCTTAAATTGCTGTTGGGGAAACAGTTGAGCTTCACCCACGTGCGGGAGAAGCATTTGGCCATTTTCTCCAATAAAAAGAGAGCCTTGCCCTGGTAGTTTTAACGCTTGAGGCAGTTCAAGTTCTTTGGGCGGAGCGTAGCTGCCGTCATACCATTTCCAGGTCATGGAATCGGTCGTGTAGGCTGTCCCCGGGAATTCATATTCGACGATGTTCTTTTCCGGATGCCCAATTCCGGTAGGGTTTCTGCAAGTGGTTTTTGCCCATTTTGGTGCAGTTAATTTTAAGGCAGCGTATGGCGTATCAAAAATATGAACGCCCATGTCCCCCAGAGTTCCGGTTCCAAAGTCGATCATTTTTCGCCAGCTACCGGGGTGATAGACGTTGTCACAGTAGGGGCGTTCGGCTGTGACTCCGAGCCACAAATCCCAATCGAGTTGAGCGGGCGGTCCTCCCGGTCGTTGTGTAAAGGAACCGCCGTCGTAACCCCAGTTTTTATTTGACCAGGCATGAACCTCACTGACTTTGCCAATTACACCGCTTTGGATCATCTCAACTGCCCTTCTGTAAGGCGCGCTGGAATGAACCTGAATTCCCATTTGCGTCACGAGATTTTTTTGTTCTGCAACCTCTCGTAGTTTCCTCGCCTCAAAGACCTCGTGAGTCAGCGGTTTTTGGCAATAGACTGGTTTGTTGAGGTTCAACGCTGACATGGCTGCCGGTGCATGTGTGTGATCCGGTGTCGAGATTACGACTGCATCAACTTTATCACCCAACTGACTGAGCATCTCTCGATAGTCGGCGAAGGTCTCTGCGTTGGGATGTTTTTGTGAAACTGCTTTGAGTGTGTTTGCATCGACATCTACGAGGGCTGCGACTTCGACTTGTGAATGCGAGGCAATTGAACCTAGGTCAGCCCCGCCCATTCCCCCAACTCCAATGTGCGCCGTTCGTAACTTTGCATTGAGTCCACTACCCTGAACATGCCCTGCCGCCAACCCGAGGCTGGAAATGGCAAGACCTGTTTTCAATGCCTGACGTCGATCGATTTTCTTCAGCATCTGTATACTCCGAGGGTGGTTTAAATTGTGGTTGATCAGTTTAGCAGTTTTGTAAGAGGCGAGACTAATTATCAGGTGAAACTTAAGTTTAGCAGGTATTATGAATCTGCGATTCGGGTGGTTGGGAAATGGGAGTGGATGCAATTCCAGCGTTGGTTGAATGCACTTGTGAAAATTAGTGAAACCGGAAATAAAAATTGGCTTTCCCGACGTTCCTTCGTACAATGTCGGCTTGGTTTTTCTGTTAAACAAATAACACGTTTGAAAAGTTATGAATCTGAAATTTGCCTTGATTTTCGTTCTGTCCGAGTTGATTTGTTGGGGAGCGGGGGGCGTTGATGTAATCGCTGAAGACCAGCCTCGCGCTACGAAAAAACAGGTTAACGTATTGGTTCTCATGACCGACGATTTCAGTCGCCATTGCGTGACTGCCACCGGTGGGCAGCAAGCGAGAACGCCAAACATTGATGCCCTGGCAAAACGCGGCACCATCATGAGCAATACGGTTCACCAAGGTGGATTCAGCGGTGCGATTTGTACTTGCAGTCGAGCGATGCTGTTAACGGGACGGGCATTGTGGTCGGTCACGCCTAATGAGTTGAGCTACAAGGGGCCAGCTCAGTTAAATACCGCTGACACTTTGTTTCCGGAACAATTTCGCAACGAAGGCTGGGATACTTTCGCCACCGGTAAATGGCACAACGGAAACGAGGCTTTGTTGAGAGGCTTCGATCACGCGGAAGCGGTAACTGGAGGGATGTTGCCTTTTAATCTTCGGGATCGAGGAGGGGCGAAAGATAATGCGATTGAGATCGGGATGATGGATCCAGCTGGCGTTCGAATTAATAGTGAAGGCAAGATTGAAAAACACCAGTCCAAAGGATGGAGTACGGATGTATTTTACGATGCAGCTGAATCGTTTCTGGAGCAAACCTGGGATCGAAAAAAGCCATTCATGATGTACATTTCCACCAACGCTCCCCATGATCCGAGGCATGTTCCTCTTGATATCCTCCATCGCTTTCCAAACGTGAAAGAGCCGCCGAATTATTTGCCAATTCACCCGTTTGATAACGGCGATATGAAAGTCAGGGATGAGATGGTGTATAAGCCCCCCCACCTTCCTGAAACGGTTCGCCGAGAACGAGCAATATACCTTGCCATGTGCGCACAGATTGACGATCGCATTGGGCGATTGGTTGAAAAATTGAAAGCTATGGGTGAGTTAGACAATACCCTGATACTATTCACTGCGGATCATGGGCTGGCCGTTGGTGAACATGGGTTGATGGGGAAACAGAATTTATACGACGGATCCTGGCGGGTGCCGATGATTTTGGCGGGCCCCGGGGTTCCCAAGGGAGAAACCAGAAACGGATTGGCCTATCTTCATGGTCTCTATCCAACGCTTGCGTCGTTTGCAGGGATAAAAGCCCCGGAGTATACCGAGCCGTTTGAGTTTGCGAGTGTGATTCGCGGTAACAGTCAGGGGTTAGATCGGGTGTTTGGTGCCTATATGCCGAATGTGAAAGTTCCTAAAGGCGTGCGGGCCGTGCGTGAGGGACAGTGGAAACTGTTGTATTACACCCATAGCGGACGAAAACAACTCTTTAATCTAGAGAAGGATCCCTGGGAAACCAATGACCTGATTGGCGATCCAGCATACGCTGATCGAATCGATCAAATGTTCGGGTCGCTTAAGGAATGGATGGCGAAGAGTGGTGATCCGCTTGGGAAGTGAGCTAGGGGTAGATGGAATGCGGCTAAAACAAGTTTTGCTGCACAGGTTTGGTTGAGCGAACGATGCATTCTTCGGAGTCATTAACAGGGCGATTGACCAGTGTGGAGACCGGATAGGCTTGTAATGAGTCAGTGCGAAGTGGAGACAACATTGGTTGAATTGTATTTGAGACATGACTTGATTTATCGAGCCAGCTTTCGAATTGACTGGGCTCAAGAAACACAGGCATGCGGTTATGTATGGAGGCGATGAATTCGTTGGCCGAAGTGGTAAGAACCGTACAGGTCTGAACCGGTGTTTCTGTGGGCTGGTCTTTGTTTTGCCATGATTCCCATAGCCCTGCTAAGCAAAATGGCTGGTGATCTTTCCGGCAAATATAAAATGGCTGTTTTGCCGTTCCAGTTTTTTTCCACTCAAAGAAACCATCTGCAACTATTAAGCAACGCCGTTGTCGGAATGCGTCACGAAAAGACGGTTTGACGGCGGCCGTTTCCGATCGAGCATTTATCAAGCCCATTCCAGGTTTGGTGTCTTTTGTCCACGATGGGATGAAGCCCCAGCGCAGATCCACAGCTTCGAGTTGCGATGAGTTTGTTGGGCGAATGCAGAGGACGGGTTGTGTTGGGCAGATGTTGAAACGAAATGCCCGTTGAGAGAACTGGAGACCACTAAACAGGGCGGTTAGAGCCGAGGTCGGGGTTCTAAGTGTTAGTCGTCCACACATATTAGTTCAATATTTCGTATCCGGCGCGGCAGAGCGATAAACGTGCTGAATCAACCTTGGCGTTTGCGATTAAGAAGTAGTCGGTATTGTAGGTGGAAACTGATAGGATGGGGATCTCTGATTCTGCGAGCACTCGGCTAATTGCGGCAATAACGCCAATCACGTCGAATTCGAGTTTTCCCGTAACGCGAAAACAGGCAAAATCATGCTCTGCTTTGACCGTTTCAGGAACTAAATCGGTTGCAGTAATAATGGTTAGTTCATCATCGGTACGAATAACTGCCATTGACGAACTTGCCCATTCAGGCACGCTCGCATGAGCAGCGAGCTGACAAATAGAATAGGTGGTCTCGAGGAACTGTAATTTCATTGCGTTTCGTTTGTAATTTAAACAGGAAAGTTGGCAATCGCCATGAATGACGATTATCTACCCTCGGCGCAGATCAAAGCACTGCAGGGGCGGGCAGATATTTTGCGACAACTGCGATGTTTTTTCGATGACCGGGGATTCTTTGAAGTTGAAACTCCGTTGCTCTCCCATGATATCGTGGTAGACCGACATCTTCACCCGGTTAGCATTCCAAAAAATCAAGTCACCGGTGTCGATTCTAATTCAAATGAGATGCTCTGGCTTCAGACATCCCCCGAATTTGGCATGAAGCGTTTGGTTGCGAGTGGGGCGAATGCGATTTATCAAATTTGCAAAGCCTTTCGGCAAAGCGAAACTGGTGAGATGCACAACCCTGAATTCACAATGCTCGAATGGTATCGTGTTGGTGATAATCTCGAAACAGGAATGGATTTATTGGCTGACCTGATTGAAGAGATTCTAGGGCAACCAAAAACGAAACGGGTCACCTATCGGCAGGTGTTCTCGCAGTACGTCGGGGTTGATCCATTGGGTTGTGCTGTTGGTGAACTTAAATCTGTTGCGCTCGAACACGGGATAAATATCGATATGCCAAGTGAGGCTTCGGCCCGTGATGATTGGTTAAATCTAATTCTGTCCCAGTTGATAGAGCCGAAACTTGGTTTTGAGGGTGGAGTTATCATCTATGATTGGCCGGCCAGTCAGGCTGCACTGGCGTTGGTTCGCCAGGAAGAAGTGCCGGTTGCCGAGCGGTTTGAGATTTATGTAAATGGCGTCGAATTGGCTAATGGTTATCACGAATTGATAGATGCAGATGAACTGGCCCGAAGAAATTCAGTTGTCAATCAGGAGAGATTAAAGGATGGCCAGCCTTTGTTACCGGAAGAAAGTCGACTGTTACAGGCAATGCGATCCGGTCTGCCGGCTTGTTCAGGCGTGGCGTTAGGAGTTGATCGGCTGGTGATGCTCGCTTTGGGATTGGAGCGAATCGAGGATGCGATTGCCTTTCCGATTGGTCGGGCCTAACTTCAGGGGCGAACTGCAGGGGTTAAGATCGGGGGTTCGTTCAGCGCATAAAAAAAGCCAAGCTTTGCAGCTTGGCTTAAGAGTTATTTTTACTCTACTTTGCTTTTACTCGTTCGATGCTTCGCTACTCGTTTGGTACCGTGCCTCAGACTCGTATTTTTGCTGTTCTTTGAGCCATTTAGCTCGTGCTTCCGCGCGCTGTGCCGAAGCGACAGTCACACGTTGAGCAATTACCAAGTGTTGTGGGTGGAAGTATCGCTCGTACGAGCCGTCCATCCGTTCGATGCGGTTTTTGACGAGAAGCTCATGCCAGCTTAGTCCGTTAGCAACATTCCAAGCCGCTGCTTGAGCAACCGGTTGTGCGATCTCGTCGTTAGCAAGCATTCGGCACATTTCGAAGATCTTTGGATCTGAATTTAGGTCAGTGAGGGGTTGAATTCGATATTCAATTCTCGAGCGTGGATCTGGTTTACCTTCTTCTAGGCAAAATGTTTTCAGAGATGTTTTACCAACGCGTCCGGGCGGGATATTGAAGAATCCTCCACCGCCGCCCATTCCACCGCCGCCCATGCCGCCGCCGCCCATGCCGCCGCCGCCGAATCCTCCACCGCCCATGCCGCCACCCATTCCGGGTGCTCCAGCACCACCTTGACGCATCACTGGGACGCATGAAAAGGCAGCTGGCATTCTAATGGCCAGTGGTTTGTCGGTTTTGTTTTCGACAATCAAGTTCGCATTGGCTGCGTCTTTGTTGCGAATGATAACTTCGATTTCACCGTGATCCATAGCCTGGAATAAATCAACTGAAGAGAAACCCTCGACAGGTGATTGAGTCTTGGCGATTGTGTTCAATCGCTTTTGGGTGACTAGTTTTTGCCGTGGCGATTCTTCGTTCGTAGGTTGATCTGTCTGATCCTGAGCGAAAGAAGAACTTGCGAGCGAAATCGCCGCAACGAAGGCTATCGAAAATTTGATCCAGTTATTCATCATTGTTCTCATTAAAGAACTCCTCGTTATTTAGAACCGAAGCTTGCCCGCATCGGTCAGTGCTACCAATAAGGTACATCGGTTGCGTGGATGCTAACAGCTCTGTTCCGCCGGCCGACTGTTCAAGGATAGTCGCAGATTTAGTAAAATCCAAGTAATTTCCCAGTTTTTAAACGGTTTCCGATTAGAAAAAGACTGCATGCAAACGATTAAACGCTTGGTGTCGGTTCGAAATCGAGCCATTTCGTTGGTATCACTTATTGTTTTTGACATATCGGTCAATTAGCACGCTGGCAGCAGTTTGGTCGGACGGTGTCCAGTTGGAGAGGTTGGTCGGGGTCGTGCCGGTGGTTCGGTTCAATCGGTCGCAGAGGGTAGCAACGAACAGACCGAAAATGCCGCCCCGATAACCGCTATGACCGAAATAAGTTAGCAGTTGAACTCGGCTTGGGGCTAATCTGGCAAGGCAGTGTTGGCTGCCCTGTCTAGTTCTCTGGCTGGCTTGCCGGAGTTCTTTCTGTTGGTTGATCTCAGTGCCGGGGTTGAATTGGCTGGCTGAGTTTGGCTGCCTGAGAGACATAAAAAAACGTTCCGCAGCAACCGGCTGTGGAACGTTGTTGAATGAATTGAGGCTCGTGAGGTGATCAAATCAGAGTTGCGATCACCAGGGCAACCACACTCATCAATTTGAGTAAAATATTGAGCGATGGTCCCGATGTATCCTTAAAAGGGTCACCGACAGTATCTCCCACGACAGAGGCTTTGTGAGCTTCGCTCCCTTTGGCGAGTTTAATGTCGTCAAACTCGAACCCTTCTTCGATCATCTTCTTGGCGTTATCCCAAGCACCACCTGCGTTTGACTGGAATAAAGCCATCAGAACACCACTGACGGTGACACCCGCGAGAAGCCCGCCGAGCATCATTGCGTTCGTGTTATTACCCTCACCAAAATACAACAAGGGAAGGAATCCAAAGGCGACTGGGACAAGGACCGCGACCAATCCAGGTACGATCATTTCTCGAATCGATGCTTTGGTTGAGATGGCAACACACTTTCCATACTCTGCTTTTCCATCGGCTGCATCAAACGTGGCTTGATCTTCCTTTGACCAATCGGCGTAGCTCTTCCCTTCATTGTTGTTCATGACTTTTAAAGCAGCACCGAGTTCCGGGATATCACGGAACTGCCGACGAACTTCTTCAATCATGGCATTAGCGGCTCGCCCCACGGCGTTCATCGACATGGCCGAGAACAGGAAGGGTAGCATCGCTCCAATAAACAATGATGCCATTACAAACGGGTTGGTAATATCAATTCCTACCAGTGGTGTATCGGCATGGGTCAGGTTGTAGGAGGTCATAAAGGCAGCGAACAAGGCAAGTGCTGTCAAAGCTGCTGAACCAATTGCGAATCCTTTTCCGATCGCCGCGGTTGTGTTTCCAACGGCGTCAAGTTTATCAGTCCGCTCGCGAACTTCGTCGGGTAATTCCGCCATCTGGGCGATTCCACCGGCGTTGTCCGAAATGGGGCCATAGGCATCGACAGCAAGCTGAATACCGGTATTGGATAGCATTCCGACCGCCGCAATCGCGATGCCGTACAGTCCGGCAAATTGGAATGCAAAGATAATGGCGAAGGCAATAATGATAATTGGAATGGCAGTCGACATCATGCCGACACCAAGACCTGCGATGATGTTGGTTGCGGATCCAGTCACCGATTGTTTAACAATGGATTTGACGGGGCCAGTGCCGGTACCTGTGTAATGCTCGGTGATCTTTCCGATCGCTAAGCCAGCAGACAGTCCGATTAAAATCGCAGCGAATACGCCTAAGCTGGAATATTCAGTGGTGACTCCGTTGGCAACCACTACCCACTGCGCGGGAAGCATCCACTGAATAACGAGATAGGTTAGAACGAGTAAGATTCCAGCGGAGCCAAACTCACCTAGATTCAATGCGTGATGAGGGTTGCCCCCTTCTTTCACTTTCACAAAAAAAGTACCGACGATGGAGGTCACAATCCCAACACCGGCGAGCGCGAGAGGTAGGAGGACGGCCGACAAGCCTAAAAATCCATCACCTTGATCTCCGGTAAATTCCGGAAGGCTAAAGAACGCGGCTCCAAGGACCATCGTACCAATGATTGATCCCACATAGGATTCAAATAGATCAGCGCCCATTCCAGCGACATCGCCCACGTTGTCGCCAACATTATCGGCAATTGTCGCAGGGTTTAGAGGATGGTCTTCGGGAATTCCCGCTTCGACCTTACCGACGAGGTCGGCTCCAACGTCAGCCGCTTTCGTATAAATACCACCGCCGACTCGAGCAAACAACGCGATTGAAGATGCTCCGAATGAGAATCCGGTGAGAACGGTAATGACACGGGTCAAATTTTCAGTTGATTCGATACCAAAGAGTTGGCTGTAAACGAGGAACAGTACACTGAGGCCAAGAACGCCCAGTCCAACCACACCCATTCCCATGACGCTTCCACCGGCAAAGGCGACTTCGAGTGCCTTACCGAGGCTTCCACGAGCGGCCTGGGTTGTCCGGACGTTGGCTTTCGTCGCGACTCTCATGCCGATAAATCCGGCCAATGCCGAACAGAAAGCTCCCAGCACAAATGACAGCGAAATTAGAGGTGAAGACAAATCTCCCTGCTGGCTTCCGGCAAAGCCGAGCAACGCGGCGACCGCGAGCACGAAGACGAACAGAATGCTGTATTCAGCTTGCAGGAATGACATGGCACCGTCGTTGATATTGCCAGCAATTCTAGCCATTCGATCTGTGCCTACGTCCTGCCGACCGACCCAGCGAGATTTCCACAGCGTGAACAAAAGCCCTAGGACTCCCAAAGCAGGCACGAGATAGGTAATGAGTTGAAATTTATTGCGACTCTTTGCACCAGCAGGCGGTTGGGATTCACTGACGGTCGAAGAACCGATGTCAGCGGCAGTGGATGCTGAACTTAAGGTACCAGTTGGTTCCGTCGAAAGAGCTGAGTCGATAAAAATCATGCTCGAGACGGAAAAAACCAAGAAAATAAGCACGGGAATGGTACTCCAGCGGAGTATTTTTGACATTCTAAATCGCCTTTATAGTGTTGTTACGGGTGAATTATCTGGGATTAACACGTTTAGCCCTATTAAACTTGGAAGAGGTGATCTCGAAAAGTCCTCTAACGAAATTAAAAGACAAGAAGTTTCGATAAACTCGAACTAATCCATACGATCGGAATTTTTGATATTTATCCCCATTCTCCGCCAAAGATCGAAGCCGCCTAGTTTACTGCTCTGCAACTCAATTTTTAACGTCGAAGATCGAAGGAAATTCAACGGCTCTTTATTTCAAAAATGTCATGGTAAAGAATGTGGTGGAGACTGACCGCGAGGCGAATCGGTGGCTTCTCACACTTTGCTTCAATCAGGCCAAGAAAAA
>JAPOIJ010000186.1 GCA_029979005.1 Planctomycetota bacterium
CGAATTGGGTCGCGTTTATGGAACAGCCATGGCCTTGCTTAGTCTCGCAAATTGCGATTCAGCAGACTCCTTACAACCTTAATCGCCGACTAAACTACGAATCAAGAGCGATCGAATCAAAAGTTGGCAGAACTAGTGCTTTTAAGCAGACTCGCCGTCAAGTTGCTAAGGACGCAGAGATATTAAATGACGCTACGACCAACGTTAATAAAGTTGTTTGGGAATTTACGCCTGGTCCAGTGACGGGCAACGGCGGTCCCACTGGCCCGCTTCGGAAACTACTAGAGGATAGTGGGATCGATATCATTGAAAATTAGCCATGAAATCAAACTACGCATTATTTGACCCCAAAATCGAGAGGCCGCTTCACGAATTAACGAGGCGTGAGGCCACCGCAGCCTATGAATGGTTCATCTCTCAGCGAGATGAACGGATAGACATTCTGACCCAGCACGCCAGAGAATTGGGGTATGAACTCAATGGCAATATCGAAAGCGTTCTCGAAAACTTGCACCAGCTATTCATCGCCGAGGTGCATGGTGAAGGCAAAGCGGAAACACCAACAGCCTATGTTTTTTCACTTTGCAATGACATCGCATTATTTATCTCCGATAGGTTGATATTGAAGGCACCACAGTTGCATTGGGGGATGTTCACAGCAGGTAAAAAAGATATTTCCTACCAGCGCCCAGTACTTCAGGGCTTCAATGTCGCCAACAAAAAGTTCAACGTGGATATTGATTACGTGCTGTGTACGTACGCATATCGTTTGTGTCGCGGAGGTGCTGTAGAGGAGAAGGATTATTTCTGGAGGATTTTCAATAGTGCTTTGAGTAAAGCGTGAATTGGCCATGGAGAGATGGCATTCAGATAAATCTTGTAGTCACCAATGAATCGAACGAGCTTGCTATGCAAATTGCCATAAGATGCCTCCTTGCGTTCATCGGACTCTGTCTGACAAACGATTGCGGTGCGATGGAACAGCCGCCCAATATTTTGTTTTTCTTTGTCGACGATATGGGTTGGCAGGACACGTCGGTTCCGTTTCACAAAGAAGCAACCTTGCTCAATGGGGACTACCGGACGCCTAACATGGAGAAACTCGCAGCGCAAGGTTTACGATTTACCAATGCATACGCCTGTTCGATTTGCTCACCTTCACGCGTCAGTTTAATGACGGGACAAAATGCGGCGCGACACAAGGTCACCTGTTGGACACTCCGAAAGGACACCAGCCCAAGCCGCCCCGGAAAGGAGTACATACCAGCGAATTGGAATTTGAACGGATTACAGCCAGCCGGCGATACAACACCGCGAAGCATCGCTGAGACGTGTTTACCAACCCTGCTAAGAGAAGGTGGCTACCGCACCATCCATGCTGGTAAAGCGCATTTTGGGGCTCAGGGAACTCCCGGGGCAAACCCCCTCTATCTTGGATTTGATGTAAACATCGCCGGGTCCTATATGGGTGGACCAGGCTCGTACCACGGCGACCATAATTTCTCCGCGGCATGGCGGGGCGGCGGGACTATTTGGGATATACCCGGACTCGACAAATACCACGGACAGGAAATTAACTTAACCGAAGCGATCACTCGTGAAGCAATTGACGCGGTTGAAAAGACCGTCAAAGAAAAAACTCCCTTCTATCTTTATATGTCACACTACGCAGTGCATGCGCCTTTCGAACCAGACCGTCGTTTTTTGCCGAACTATGCAAACGAGAATTGGAATCAGCACAAGAAAAAATATGCGTCCATGATTGAAAGCATGGACAAATCTCTTGGTGATCTCATCGAAACAATTGATCGTCTCGGAATTACTGAGGAAACAATTGTGATCTTTATGTCGGATAATGGATCACCCCAAAACAATCCCCGCAATTTACCTTTACGAGGTCATAAAATTTCCGGATACGAAGGGGGAAATCGCGTTCCGTTGATCGTCAAGTGGCCGGGATTCACGGCCATGGGAAAACGCAATGCTACCCCCGTGATCATTGAGGATATTTTCCCGACCCTTTTGGAATTAGCCTCCTTAGACCCACCTGAGAACGATGGAAAGAGCTGGGTTTCGATTTTAAAGGATAATACACCTCCCCCTGAAACGCCCCGTGAACTGTTATGGCATTACCCCAACTTCTACAATCAGCCCCCCTATAGCTCACTACGGTTTGGTGACTGGAAACTTATTTACTGGCACAAAAGTCGATCATTCGAGTTGTTCAATTTGGCAAATGACATTGGCGAAACCACGAACGTTGCCAGTAAGCATCCCGATCGTCTGCGAAACATGGCGACTCGTCTCGACCGGCAATTGAAAGATAAAAAAGCTCAGTTCGCAACCGTCAAAGCCACAGGCAAACCGATCCCCTTCCCTTTAGAGGCATTGAAGGCGCAACTTGAAAAGTAGCCGGGCTTAAGCTGCCAACGAACAGTGCGTGTTAGAAATCAAATACTAAACGCCCGCCCAAACGGACGCCCATTAAGATTTCGGAAGTTGTATCTTCACCATCCCGCTATTCCTAACCTATAATTAGACCTCAGCAATACCTGACCGATCGACCTACCCAACGGTCTCCCAAGGTGTTTCACAGCTTCGTCACATACAAACTGTATTGGTTTTGCCAGGTAAAGTAATGGCTAACTCAACAACCAACATTAACATAGGGACTTACTTGGCTTGCGGAATTCTAGTCAGCTTATTGATGACCCTTGACTTTTTGTTTTTTGAATTAAGCCAAAGAGAATCATTTCTGGGATTTTTGCTTTTCAACACATTTCTAATGCCTTTAACGCTATTCCTGACCGCGCTCTTCGGAGTTGGCTTTAAGACAATCCGTCGGTCGATGCTAACAACCGCGATCATCGCGTTTCTAATTGCCCTCTCTACTCAGCGACCGCTACTGGCCTCGCTTCGTTTCGCCGCGGCAAAACCAGAGTTTAATGAGCTTTTGAATCGATTTGAAAAAGAAGAAGCGATTGAGCTACCTACCTGGGTTGGATCGTTCCACATCAAAGAAATTAAACGCTCTAACAATCCTCATAGACCACGGGTTTGGTTTGACCTCGGACAAGGATGCTTCAATAGTGGGATTGTTTTCAGTCACAATGACGAAGTTTTTGTTAAAGAAATCGGAAGATATTTCTACGTCAACCAACTGAGTGATGACTGGTTTTTTGCCGTTGACGAATAGTCCTGAAACTGGCGTCCTCTTTTATTCAGAATTTCCTCTCATTTCCTCTCCACCGAACTATGTTTTTAGATAGGTATTTCGAATTCCGTCAACAAGAGTCCTAGAGCCAAAAGACGAAAAGGCAGAAGATGATATTCCATGTTATTCTTGGAGCGACGCTGGCAACCATTCTTCTTCAGTTAGTGTGGACCAGAAATCAAGGCCTTTCCATGGAACGGATTGTTCGCATTTGTCTCCAGAACATTCTGTTTATTCAATGGGGGATCGGTGGTATCTTTGTCGCTCTCCCGCACATAGTTTCACCCGACTCAATCGCCAATTTTATTGGTTGGCCAGCAGGCAGTCCGTTTCAATTAGAACTAGGATTTGCTTCACTTGGAATTGCCATCCTTGGCGTCTTGAGCCTCTGGCTGAGAGGGAACTTCTGGATTGCACCGGTGGTTGCACAATCGACGTTTTTGCTAGGCGCTGCTGGTATCCATATTCAAGACATGCGCGAGCACGGTAATTTTGCGGCGGGCAATGCCGGACCCGTCCTCTTTTATGACATTTTCATTCCGCTAGTCGCCCTAATTCTGTTGATAATTCATTTGAAATACCAATGGACTTCAAGCGAATAAATCCAACCAACCACCGTACTCATTCCGCGCTTTCGAGTGTTCACGACAACCGTTTTGCCGTAAGCATAAAACTCAACGATGGACAATTCCATTAAGGGCAAATGGCCGCTTCTTCGCGCGAATACACTGAAGAAGGAAATAAAGGAAAGGTGAGTCGCCGATCTAAAAGTAACAGAATAATCAGCGCTCGCAAAAAACTAAAACAACCAAATGCAGAAGCTTCTCATCAATGACCCTCGCATTCTTAACGGGGAATTCCATACTCAGCCTCTAACTTAAGGCTCAACTCTGTCCCCGTTCCCGGCTGTCCATGATAGTTATTCACGAACTTCGCTCTCGCTTCGCGATCAGCTGCCTTGTATTTACTATCAAGCATCAAAAATCGAATCGGTAGCTTGTATCCCTTTTCTCTGCCACCGTAGTCCACTTCACCAGTATCGACCGTCGCGCGCCACTCTTCTTTAGTGAGACCGCTTGGGTCGAGTTTGCTCGCCCGATAAATGGAAGGATCGGAACTATAAATGTTTATACCTAAATCCCAATCTTTGGTGGAGCGAATAGGAGGGCTGGGATCGCAGCCGACAAGGATCAACGAAACCAACACAACAAGAAACAGACGCATGGTAGACCTCACAACACAGAAACGACAAGGGCGACCCAAGTTAGCCAGCAAATGTCACGACAACAAGTGCCAATGGTTCGCTGGGGAATATTGCTGCCTCATTTTGACCTAAACGGCACAAGATGGCGAAAGCGTGATCGTGGCGTTGAAGCCGCGCGGCAAAGGCAGTAGCTACATCGCCATCGGTTTCAGTTGCATCGGCTAACCAGTTGGCGGCGCGTTGGGCTGGGGCGGGTTCAAGGAGATGTGGGCGGCGGCATAATCCATGTACACTTTTATGTACACTTGTCCATTTGGCTAGAAAAAAGAGCGGAGAGCACGAGATTCGAACTCGCAACCCCTTGCGGGGCACTTCATTTCCAATGAAGCCGCTAGCCATTCGCTTACTCTCCTGGAAGTTCAGTTCATCACTTTTGATGCGCTGACAAGGTCGCCCATCTTAGTCTATTTTTAGAAGTTTGCTAAGACGCTTCGACCATTAGGAATACATTTCAAACCAAATTTTTTAATTTGAATCAGGTTGCAAGGACTCGAAATGTGCAAATTCAATGCAATTCCCGAGATTTCTATCGACTATTATCCCTAACAAATCCTCCGAATCAAAGCGGCATTTTTGATTTGGTAGAAAAATATGCTCGCGACGATCGCCGCGACACCCAACCATTAAGTTAGCAAAACCAGCGGCCCTCGCACTGACGCGCATGCTCTTACCTAAAAGGCTTAACGTATTTAGAGGTAGACAAGCACAAAATGGGACAGCGAATCACTGCTGCCCCGTTTACTAAACCTAGCTTTCATACCAAGAAAGTCTCTACCTCTGCCCACCCGGGAAGAGTCGCGTGAATCCATTCACGAGGCCGTTGACAGAGAAGACATCGTTGGGATTTTTACTTAATACCAATAGATTGCCATCAATCAGTCCGTCATGTTGAAAATGATTAACACCGGCTCCCAAAACCGCGCGGACACTCCCATTTATCTCAGCAGCGGCGCCGATCAGGAACGTGTCACGTCCATGAAATCCACGGAAGTATAGGTTGTCACTATGGGTGCCGTTGGTGACGACCCGATTATCACCGTTCCCTAACACTAAACTGGAATAATGAGTGGTGGCCGTTTCTGAAAATACAACCGAATCAACGCCATGCCCACCGGTGACGAATAAATTTCGGACATCTCCATTTAAGAACATTTTATTTGGCATATTCTGCGAGTGCCCAAGATCCACGGCAACCGTTCGAACACTTGACTCAGCGGTCAGCCGAATCGTATCCGCATGATCTCCGCCGCGGAAATAAAAGTTGCTGCTAACTTCACCCGCAATATTGACGGTGTTATTCCCGTGCCCAAGATTGACCTGTAAGTAACGAGTACTCGCTCCTTCGGCAAGCCGAACAATGTCGTTCTGGTTACCGCCCCTAACGTAGAGACTCTGAGCGACAGTTCCTGCAACATTAACTTGGTTATCGCCTGACTCCATGATTGCGCCAACAAAATTAACATCCGCCATTGGCCCAATACTCAGTACGTCATCCCCGCCTCCGCCACGAAGCCGAATTCGATTAGCATTCTCGCTTACGTTGATTGCATCATTTCCACCATGCAATCTGCCATAAACGATTTTCGTTGTTTCGACATTTACGTTAACGGTGTCCACGCCATGGCCACCGTGATAATCAACTCGCCCGATTGGCTGTTCGCCTTGAATGTTAAACTCATTTTCACCTCCACCTAAGGCGGCGAATACACCATCGATGACCTGACCGTGCAAATTCACATTGACGGTATTACTGTCCCCGTTGTGACGATCGAGCGAAATCCATACTCGATTTACATTTTCGAAAGAACCAAGGGATACACCGTTATCAGAAACTTCGAACGCATCCGTACCGGTCGCCTCTACACTCACCATCCCATCCGCATTGCCAACCACATGCAACACCCCATGATGGTTAACATTTGCGACCGCCGTCAGACAAAGACGATCCTCAAGATTTTGATATTCCAGTCGCCGCCGCTTACGTGTTAACAATCCCATTTTCAATTCTTCCTGATGAAAATTATTTAATTAAACGTCCGCAAAGAACGTGCTCATGCCTCGCCTTGATAAGTTTCGATATTCTTAGTCTTTAATTACATCACCCAAAAATTCATTTGAGCCTGCGATTTTTCGAGGCCACAAAAACAGGTGCTCCTCACCGGTTTCAACTTCGACCGGATTGTCGCCCAAACCTATTGGGTTGTCAAATTCTGATGCAATCCAATCCAACACACCGATTCGCAGTCTCATTTTTAAAGGTGCTTTTGGGAACATACTGAAATCTCATTGGTGAGATTTGATTTGAGATATCAAAAAGTCGAGGCCGACTTTATTTGCTCAAATCTATAGGAATAACCTAGCCATTAAAGCGCCATCAAAAGAATGAAAGTCGATCTCTTTTGGACGTACACTCGCTTCGGCCCACACGAGGACAGGAATTCCCGCAAAAACATCTAATCCCCTCAATTAGGTGCCGTTTTCCGTATTTGCAAACCGGCAGACATCATCATTCCCGCCTTGTTGAAGATCTCGACCGTCTTCAACTCAGTGCTGAAGCCATTGAAGAATCAGAAGTGGCAGTCGTTTCATAATCGCGATTCTGCGACGGACGATTTTCCGCCACCTTCATTCGCCGCGTAAAAATACGCTTATCGACACCTTTCAAATCCTCTATACTTGAACGAATTAATACAACTTAAGGGAGTGTTACAAAGCTTGCTCTCTTTTTTGTCGCCATGCGTCAAAAAATAAAACCAGCGGCATCGTTGCCACCAATTGACTTACTTTCAACGGATCCCCTTGTTCATGTCGAGTCCTAACCAACTGAAACTCGATAAAGAAAACCAAGACACCGTTTGGCATAAAAGCTCTCAGCCCACTGCCGCCTTTCATACACAGTCCAATTCTGCATCACCACTCAGTCGCCCAAGTCCCCTCGGACAGTCATCATTCACGTTGACGACATTATTTCAGATCGTCACCGGCTGTAGTGTATTTTTCGCCGTGCTTCAAGCGTCACCGCTGATCGCAATTCTTGGCACGATCATACTGACACCTGCCTTTGTTCGCACGGCTATTGCATCGGAGGTTTATCTCCAAAAAGGAGTCCAGTTCACTTGGCTCCGACGCTCTCGTTATTTTCTAGAATCGACCGGCCTCACCGTCGTGTCCCTATTTTTTTCAGCGGCTGCTTTCGCGTTAATCAGCATTTTTTTCGGGATTTTCAGTGCCGCCGTTGCCAGTGTGATGGGCCTTTCCGAGTTAGCACGCGACATCGCTTTCATTGGTACCGTCTGCGGAATGATTTGGGGCGGCACAGCGGGCTTTATTGTGTTTGGTCTGTGCATTCGAAATTGGTACACCGCCGCCGCCATCGAGTCCTACGAAGAAAGGCTTTCGTGTTCCGAAACAGCAAACTGAAGCTCCTTCGAATGATGCTTTTATTGACGTGAGCCCGGACAGGCAAAAACACCAACAAAAAACGATTCCCAAATTGCTTCAAGAATCGTTTTAAAAATCTCACTTGCCGGCAAC